>CAZQML010000202.1:0-5109 GCA_964594245.1 uncultured Dehalococcoidales bacterium
GTGATCCGTGATGTAGGGGCACGTTGCACGTGCCCTTGGGCGGGCTTGGGGGGCATCTGCAACCACGACCATGTTCGATTCATCACCCAACAGGCGAGGCATGCCGTCGCCCCTACAGATACGCCACACCCCGTCCTCCCACGGGCGGGCATGGGAGCCCGCCCCTACGTTCGGACACGGCGCCACCCCACAGACGAATGTGGCCCACCTACAACCACTGCTCTCCAACTCTCCTAGTCCTTCACTCCTATCAGTGCCGCGGCGGTCACGGTCGAGAACAGCGCCAAACTGACATACCACTTGATGCGGTTGCGTGTGGCGTCCTTGGTCTCGAGCTGACCGACGCGCTCCACCTGCAGCATCTCGGGACTCGACAGGCCGGAGAGAGCGCCCTCGCCGAAGCGGAGCGCGTAGATGGTGGAGCAGACGCTGCCGGTGGTCAGGGTCTCGACGCTCGACGACACCGTGTGCGTGTCAAGAACCCAGTCGGACGCCCCGACGGGGACGCCGTTGTAGAGCTGCACCTGCTGCCCGAGGATTCCCTCGCCGACCTGCAGGTTGTTGCCAGCCGCCCGCGCGAGGGACTGAATCTTGCGGCGGCTGCGGCGGGACATGAGCAACAGGTCGGGCTTGCCTCCCTTCACGGCATCGATGAGCTGGTCGACCATCGCCAGCGTCAGCGTCGCGCCGGACGCGCCGGCGGCGACGACCTGGTCGGAGGCAGTCGTGCAGTCGATGAGCTTGCGTATGCCGTCGAACTGCTTGCTGCTCGTCGCGGAGTCGCCGTAGATGAAGTACTCCTCGAAGGTGTGGCGCAGTGCCTTGGCCTTCTGCTCAATGACGGCGGTCTCCAGGTCCTGGATGTTGGAGCGGGTCGACTTGAGGTAGTTGTCCACGTCCGCGTCGCCGCCCATTATCTTGAGCGTGGCGGTGACCTGCGCGAACGTGGGAGTGGACTCGGCCCAGGTATCGCCCACGTCGTAGAAGGCGATGGACGGCAGAACCGACTCGCGGGTGTAGGTGAGCCCGTTGCCCTGTATCTGGATGAAGGGGAGCATCTGAAGGATGGGGCTGTCCTTCACGATGGTCTCGATGACGCCCTGCAGCAGGACGTCGTTGGATAGCTTCTCTGCCTCGGTGAGTGTCAGTGCCATGTGTCCCTGTTACCTCCCTCTCATTTCGATGGACCGGCGATGCCGGCGGCTATCTTCTCGCGGGGGCTTAGCCCCGCGAGGTCGGGGCCGGAGTCGACCGGCGCGCCGGCGGGGATGCGGGCCGCATCCCTCTCGGACCGGAGCGCCGCGCGGACCTTCTCCACGAGCGCCTGCGTGGCCTCCACGGAGGCCGCAAGCTCCTCCGTCGTCTCGCCGCGGATGAGGTCGGGCGGCAGCTCGGGATGCGCGAGCCGGAGCGCGTCGCCATAGCCAGAGACAGCCGTGTCCTTCGCCTCGCGCAGGGCGGTCATCTCCACCCATGCGTTGTCCAGCTCGTCCTGCTTCCCGCTCAGCTCATTGCGGGCCTGCTCGAGCTGCGACTCAAGCTCGCCGATACGCTCGTCCCGTCCGTCGGCAGCCTGCCCCCCTTCACCATGTTCGCGCTGCTCGTCAGAGAGTTCGGACGCGATGTCGTCGCGCTCCTCCGGAGCAGAGTCTCCGTTGCCGGGGGCGGCAACGGCCGTGTCGTTATGTCCGTTGTTCACCGCATGTCCTCCTGTTCTTATGTACTGTGAAGCGGCCTGCCGCACCGGCAGCTCTCTGCTCTCTCACTCTGCCCGTGCATCGTGCCCCTTCACGCGGTACTGCTGGTTCATGCCGAGTATCCGCTCGCGCTCGTCGCACCAGAGCCGGAACTCGGAGTCCGGGCTGCGCACGCCGAGGCGGTCCATCGCCGTGCGGCGCGAGTGGATGCCCGCCTGCACAAGCCCCTGCTCCTCCTGCGCCATGCGCGTGGAGTCCTCCGGCAGGACCGGACCCCAGACGGTGCGGTGCGTCACGCCGGAGACGTCCGCGCCCGCGAAGCGCTCCGCCAGCCTGAGGACCATCTCGTCGCGCCGGTGGTAGACCGCGCTGCGGATGCCGCGCTTGCGCGACACCTTCTGGATGAGTGAGTTCATCTCCATGGCGAGCGCGGCGCCGGACAGCTCCTTCTCCGTGCCGCCGTACGCGGCGCGGGGCGTCTCGCTCAGGTCGTGGAGCGTGCGGTAGACGGCCTCGATGTAGTCGATGTGCAGCCGCACGCCACCGCCCTGGAGCAGGTCCAGCAGGTAGGCCCGTGCGCCCTCGGGGACGGACCAGACCTGGCCCGGGGCGGTGCGGATGTCCTGCGCCTCGTCCACGTTCTCGAGCACGGCGATGGGGTTGCCGGAGAACTCGAGGATGCGGGAGAGCTGGGAGACGGCACGGTTCAGTTCGCGCTGCGGCTCGATGAGCGCCGGGATGTCGGACGTGCCCCAGAACTGCTTCGGCTCCCTCAGGTTCGGGAAGATGACGAAGGGGATGAAGCCGTAAAGGTTGGTCTTGCGCTCGATGAGCGCGTCGTCCACGTAGAGCGCGAACTCCCGGTCGGTCCACAGCTCGGTCACGTGTGCCGTGCGCTTCTGGACGGACACGCCGTAGAGCGTCGCCAGCTCCTCCTGCGACAGGCGGTAGCGGGAGGCTACGCGCCGGACACGGGAGGGGTCGTCGCCGGGCCACCACGCGTAGATGCCGCTGACGGGCGGGGCGGTGATGCGGACACGTTCCGCGTCGGCGTCCCAGGTGACCTTGTAGCAGGCGTCGCCGAGGACGGCGCAGTCTATCTCCGTCTCGTAGTCGAGCGCGTCGAGGCCGTTCTCGTCGCGCACCTGCTGCAGCAGCGACTCGGCCCGGATGATGCGCTCCTTGATGGCGGCATCGGCGACATCCGCGGAGGCGTCAGCCGCATAGCAGGCGGTGGACAGGCCCTCCACGAGGTAGCTGGTGACCTTGTCCACCGCCACGCGGGCGTAGTTGAAGACTAGCTGGCGGCGGCGGGAGGACGTCTCCCACTGGACGCCGCGATAGAAGTCCAGGTTGCGCCTGTACGCGGCCATGCGCTCGGTGTCTCGCCGCGCAAGCTCCGACGGCACGAAGGCCGCCTCTGCTGTCGCGTCCGGGGCTGAAGCTGTTGCCGGTGCTGTCATGCTGCCTCCTTTTGTCATAGCGGGAATAGCGGCCTCTGGACCGCCGTGCGGCGGGCGGCCCGCAGTGGTTGCGGCTCGTACAGTGGCTCCGCGCGCTCCGCGCCGTGGGCCACGCGCGGTGTGAAATCCTTGACGGCTGCGGCCAGCAACGCCAGGCTCATCAGCAGGTCGTCGTGCCCCTCGGACGGGTCCACGTGGAAGCCCATCGTGCGGTTGGGCCGGTAGACGGCGCGGGCGCGCTCGAGTTGCTGCAGCGTCCGGCGATACTCCGGCGAGCCGTCCTGTGCGTAGAGCTTCAGGCGGCCGCCGTTGACCAGCGAGAGCAGCTCGTAGCCGAGATCCGACTTGGAGCGCTCGGTGAAGACGAAGGACTGCACGCGACCGCCGAACTCTCGCTTGAGCAGTCCTGCCACGGGCTGGCCCATGCCCGTTGCGTCGACGACGATGCAGTGCGGCCGCCACGGGCGCAGCAAGCCTGTGAGTTGCGTGATGAGCTGCGCGTGCGGAACGCCGGTCCAAACGGCCTGCTCGACGACCTTGAGGACGGGGAACTGCGGGGCGGAGGGGCTGCGGGGGGCGGTCTCGACGGCCGCGACGGTGACGGCGGTGGAGTCGGGCTCGCGGACGGCGGCGCCCTCCTGCCCGGACTGCGCCTCGCCGCCGATGTCGACGGCGGCGACGTAGGTCGCGCCCTCCTCCGGGGAGCGGAGCCGGGAATGCTCGCCGAGCACGGACGAGACCTGCGCCCTCGTGAGCAGCCGTCCGCCGCCGGCGATGGGCAGCAGCGCGTACTGCGTGCGGAAGAGCGGGTGGTCCTCGCCGAGGCGCTCGCGCTCCGAACGGACGTAGTCCCCGTAGGCCGGGTTCTGCCGCGCCACGGCGTGCCAGTCATAGCGGAAGTGGCGGCGGATGCCGTCGCGTTTCTCAAGCTCCAGGTTCGACTGCTTCACCTGCTCCAGCAGCGTGGACTCGTCCCAGGTGGTGCCGTAGTGGACGGTGGTCACGTTAGTGGAGGAGCCCATCGGCCGGAACTCCTTGGTGTACTTCTCCTTGCTGACGTCCTGTGACTCGTCTATCTCCAGGAGCAGGTCGGCCGTGTGGCCGACGACGTTGGAGTTCTCCTCGGCGGAGAGGAAGACGCAGCGGGCGGCGCCGAGCGCGACGATGTAGCCCATCTCGGTGCGGTAGATGCCGCCGAAACCGTAGTCGTCCAGGCGGTCCCTGAGGCGGCGCATGGAGATGACGGTCTGCGGCTTGAAGGTGGGGGAGCACTTGATGACGCTGCCCCCATCGGCCATGGAAAGGGTGAGCAGGAGCAGCTCGATGTGCGCGGACAGTTCGTTCTTGCCGCCCTGTCGCGCAATCTCAACGGAAAAGGTGAGCCCGTCGCCGCGCCGGACGCTGTCCATGACGGCCCTCGCCACCTCCCGCTGGTACGGGCGCAGCATCACGGAGACCCGCCGGACGCGGGCAACAAGAGCACAGAGCAGCAGGGGAAATACATACTATTAGTATACATCATCCAAGCAATGAAAGATGTAAAGTAGATGCCGCATACTTCAAGTATATGAGATGTTTAGCGGAAGGTCAAGAGTAGCGCACGAGTTCATCGCCTCAAGGCCATGAAGTAGGACGGTACAGACGTGACTGCCCCAGCAACAAGACAACACGCTGGAGAATCGTGGCGGAACAGACAAGACCTCAATGGTCAAGGATCCCATCAGCCGCTAGTCCGTGCCAGTCCGGCACCACGCTGCAAGATAGGAATCCGCAAGTTGGAGTCAATTCGAACAATCTGAAAATCAGTATCAGACGAAGGTCGCACGAGGCACAAGGATCCGGGCACGTGTAGCGCAGCCAAATCCAAGAAATCCGCACAATTGGGATGACTGGCTGAATCAGCTATCACTAGTCCGATGCACGTCTGGTCAGACAGAAACTCCGAACGG
>CAZQML010000203.1:0-4515 GCA_964594245.1 uncultured Dehalococcoidales bacterium
AGCTGATATCTGGAGTGCGTATTTCACTCCACTCGGGTCGTCAACGATTCTCCACGTGAGAGTAGGCGTGACTTTGCCGAGGATTCCGATGCGCGTGCTATTTGGCGGAGAGCTCGGGACGGGCTTCGCGGGGGCTGTGGACTCCATCGCGTACGTGAGGGTAAGAGTCGATGAGCCAAACGTGACGGTTACGGGATGGTCCGCCGTGTGGACGCTCTGTGTGTGAGTGGCCGCGAAGGCTACCCCTGAGAGCGTGCCGGTTGAGGTGGTCGTTCCCGTGCCCTTGGGGACGCCGTCATATGCCACGGTGACGGCGGTGCTTGCCGGCAGCCCCGCGCCGCTTACGGTCAACTCTGTGCCGACGTTGCCGCTCGTGGGCTCCATGAGAACGGTCGGCTCCACTTCGAAATCGACGTTGTCGATGTCAGCCTTCCTTGTGTCTTCGCCCTCGGCGTCAATCTCGTGAGTGCCCATGGCAGCATTCGGGATGGTGACATCGACTTCGAACGTGCCGTCATTGTTGGCGCCGAACCCGGACTTGATGCTCTTGCCATCGAGGAATATCGCAATATCATCCTCGCTTGCTTGGAATCCGCTTCCACTGACTGTCACAGTGTCACCGACTACTCCCACCGTCGGCTCGACGCTGATGCCGGCGGTCATCGAGAACGGAGCTGGATCACAATCGTCTTCATCAGTGTCGTCGCCTCCGGCGGTGATGTCGTGCTCTCCGGCGCTGGCAGCAGGCACGATGAACGAACCCGTCCAGCTTCCATATTCGTCGGCGTCGATGTTATCGACAAGGTCGACACTGTCGCCATCGAAGAATATCTCGATCTCCTCATCCTCGCCGAAGCCGGTGCCCTGTACCTCAACCTCGGTGCCCTCCGGGCCCTCGGCATCCTCAGGGTCGTCGATGTCTTCGCCGTTCACGGAGAGGACCTCGATGCTCGGCTCGACCGTGAAGGCCCTTGACCTTACTTCGTAATCGTCGATTTCGTCATCGTCTGCCTCGTTGCCGAAGTCTTTGTCGACAATCGAGATTACGTGCTCTCCGCCGACACACTCCGGCACCTCGAACTTGTCGGCGTCGGTACTGTACTCCCAGTACTCGTCGCCCACCGGGCCTTCCTCTTGCATGTCCCAGTCATCGCCGTCGTCAAGGACCTTGACCCACTCGTCATCGGCGATCTGGAAGTAGGCCCAGCCCTCGTCGTTGGAGTTGGAGTCTCCGGTGAGATACAACTCGGTGCCGACAGGCCCCTTGGTGGAAGGCTTTATGGTCATGCTTGTGGCGTCTTGGGCTGCGAATAGGGGCAATGCGGCTACGGGCACCATCAGCCCCGCTATGGTTATTGCGGCAAGCAAACGGGATAGCACTCTCATGTGTGACAGACCTCCTTAGTTATCTGGCTCACTTCTAGAATATCAACGAGGACAAGCTGCCAAAGGTAAACGGATTGGCGCCGAATTCTTCTGGTAGGTTGAGAGAGGGCACAACCTCTTGGCAGCAGGCCGCTGAGCATTGCGCTCGTGACCATTGCAGTTCCAGCCTAACACACACGCGAATGGGCGTCAATACGAATTACAACTGTCAACATACTGAGGCACTGCGAGTCGCACCTGGCGCTCGCGTCGCCCTGAGGGGGCGCGGTGGCAATAGGCGTGAAACGCTGAAGGGACCGTCTCACGGTGGACGCAGCTTAATCCTTTGAGAGGATGACCAGCCCCTTCTTGATGGCGATGACGACGGCCTGCGTCCGGGCGTTTGCGTTCAGCTTGCGTAGAATCGACGTGATATGGTTCTTGATTGTCTGCTCGGTGACGTCAAGCTTGTCCGCGATCTGCTTGTTCAGGAGACCCTCGGCCATGAACCGCAGGACTTCCATTTCCTTCGGCGTGAGGGGAGACATGAAGCTTGCTGTCTCCTTCTCGCGCGATAGCTCGTGGAACTGCTGCAGTATCTGCTCGGCAACCTTGGGCCGTGTGGTGAGCGTCTCATTGATTGGATGCTCTCCACTGGCGCAGCGGGAGATTGCGCGCGAGAGGTCGTCTGCACCCACGTTCCTTCCAAGAATGGCTGCTGCCTGTGCCTTTATCGCCTGGAATACCTGCTCGTCCTGCTGCGCTTCGGCTGACAGAATCAGGACGGACACGCTTGGAGCGCGCTGCTTGATTGTCCTGCAGAGCCGCAGGCTCTCGGCGTAGGCGCTGTCCGCGCCGAGGATGACGACATCGGGCATCATCGAGTCTATGGGTGCGAGCACGGCGTCGCTGAGGTCGCCATCTCCGGCGATCTCCACATCGGGCATACGAGCCAGCGCGGCTCTGATGCCCTGCCGGTACATGGGCTGCTCATCCACGATATACACTTTCGCCATCGGGCCTTCCTCCGCTCGTCGGTCTTTGACGCTTATGTGCTAGTTTAGCACGTGCTTCCGGACATTCAAGCGACGCTGCGGTTTGTTTTGACGGTCTGCGATTTTGTCCTCCCCTGATTGTTCAGCGAAAATGTCCGGATGAAGGAGATGTTGACGCCAGAGTGGATTGCCCGCTTCCCTGTAGGGGCGGACCTCCGTGTCCGCGCGTGGTGGGGGTGAAGTGTTGTGATTCGGTGTAGGGGCACGTTGCACGTGCCCGGGGAAAGGATGGGAGGTTGGCAGGGTGGGATCGTCCAGGTATCGGTAGGGGCGATGGCATGCCTCGCCCGTAGCTGTGTGCGCAGTCAAGGTTGGCTCACAAATGACACGGTACGCTTCCGGCGGACGATGATCGGACAATGCTGGTGGATTCCACCGTGCATCATTTCCAGGCGACGGGCGAGGCATGCCTCGTCCTCCCACGGGCAGGCATGGGAGCCTGCCCCTGCATCACGAATCACCACCACGCCCCCGCCGGGCACGTGTAACGTGCCCCTACGTTCGAAACCGCCCCGCCCCACCACTGCGGGCGGACACGGAGGTCCGACCCTACACCACACTCCGTTCTCCCACGGGCAGGCATGGGAGCCTGCCCCTACATCACGAATCACCACCACGCCCCCGCCGGGCACGTGCAACGTGCCCCTACGTTCGAAACCGCCCCACCCCGCCGCCACGGGCGGACACGGAGGTCCGACCCTACACCACACTCCGTTCTCCCACGGGCAGGCATGGGAGCCTGCCCCTACATCACGAATCACCTCCACGCCCCCGCCGGGCACGTGCAACGTGCCCCTACGTTCGAAACCGCCCCACCCCGCCACCACGGGCGGACACGGAAGCCCGCCCGTGTATTCGGACCAGTCCCCAGTCGCAGGCCACCGCCGGCCCAACACGTTCGACGCAGCTACGATTATCGCCTATAATGCGAACGGATTGCAGTGACGCCACGTCCCGGATGGGGAGTACGCGTCGCGGGAGAGATGTATGCTTCTACACAGGTCCTTGACGGTCGCTGACGGAGTCCACTTCTACTTGTGGGTCGGACAGGGCATGAACTCGAACTCCGTCGTGTTGGCCGATGCGCTTGACGGCGACAGGCCTCATATCCTGGTTGACCCCGGCATGGCCGGCAGCGAGATGGGGGAGAAGGCGCTTGATTCGCTTGCGGAGGCGATGGCCGGTGACGGGCTGAGCCTTGACGAAGTGGGTATGGTGATTGGAACGCACTGCCATCCGGACCACTTCCAGGCTGTGGATGAAGTCGTGCGGAGGAGCGGCGCGCTCGTGGCTCTATCTCAGATTGAGTATGATTTTCTCCTGGGGCCGGGGAAGGCGTTGTACGGGTCTTTCGGCACCGCTCCACCCGCTGTTGTCCCTGCCATGCTGCTGCAGGAGGGCGAGCTCAAGCTTGGCTCCTCCGATGGAGGGCGGATTGACGTCCTCATGGCGCCCGGCCACACGCCCGGGTCGATTTGCCTCTATCTGAAGGAGTCGAAGGTCCTGGTGAGTGGTGACGTGGTCTTTCCGGGGAGCATCGGCCGGATGGACTTCGTGGGCGGCAGCATGTCGCAAATGAAGGACAGCATCAGTAAGCTCTCGAAGCTCGATATCGAGTGCATCCTGCCCGGACACAGTAGCCCGGCGGGCCCTATTGTGTCCGGCAAGGAGAACGTCGTCCGCAACTTCCAGATGGTCCGCATGTTCTTCTAGTAGTGCACGGGGACCGCGCAGGTGTCGGCCGGGGAACTTGAGTGATGGAGATGGAAGACAGAATCAGGGACGCGATGTTGCGGACTGAGCTTGTCCGTCCTCCCCGTCGTCGCCTGGCGACTTTCGGCAGTACGTCTGTTGACTACTACGTCGTAACGGAGCTGGCCGAGGGCATGAGCGTCGTGAGGGATGGCAAGGTCCTCGCTGAGCGCCCCAGGATTGTGACTCCGTACTATCTGCTGCATGTTGAGGGCTTCAGCGAGGGCGCCAGGCGCTACCTCGAAATGATGGGTCACGAGCACCCGGGAGAGCCGGGCATCTTCTACAGGTACAGGAATGAGCCGAGTTCCATGAATGTGGTATCGGAACCTGTCGCCGTCGT
>CAZQML010000204.1:0-17609 GCA_964594245.1 uncultured Dehalococcoidales bacterium
GTTCTCCTCGTCGTGTACGTCATCAAATTGACGGCATCCCGGGACCTACTGTACGTCTCACTCATGCTGGCGCCGTGGGTAGTCATCTTCTCCTGGTGCATGGCGACACAACGCTTCGGAGACCTGCAAACAGGACACGTCAACTCCTACGAGCTTCATGCCCACGCGCGTGAACTTGTGGGTAGCTTCGTTGCCCTGGCGATATCAAGCTTCGTGTTCGCGCGAACCGCCAAGCGGTGGGGAAAGGCTCTTGCACTGATTGTCCCGCTAGGCGTCGTCCTCGCCTACGTGACGCTGCGATGCTGGGAGGGGACTTCACTGTGGGGGTGGCTTGCCTCAGCGCTGGCGCTCGCGCTGATATCCGCACCAACGCTAAGAGAATTCCTGGAGTAGGAAGGTCGCCGGGGTCACGCCTCTCCCCACAACCCGGCCTGTCCGGATGTCCTCCGCTCATAGGGTAGCCCCAGGTGCTCGTACGCGCGGCGCGATGCAACGCGCCCTCTCGGGGTCCGATCCAGGAAGCCAAGCTGCAGAAGATATGGCTCGTACACGTCCATGATGGTATCGGCGTCTTCGCTAACCGAGGCAGCTATGGTGTCCAACCCCACAGGGCCCCCATCGAACTTCTCTATGATGGTGAGGAGGACCTTGTGGTCAATCTCGTCCAGACCCACAGAGTCGATCTCAAGACGCGCGAGCCCCTCTTTTGCCGTCTCCTCGGTTATCCTGCCATCCGCGACGACCTGTGCGAAGTCCCGAAGCCTTCTGAGCAAACGGTTGGCCACCCTGGGAGTGCCTCTTGAGCGCTGCGCAACGTGCACCAGCCCTGCTTCGTCCGCAGGAACATGCATGATGGCTGCGGAGCGCTTGAGTATGAGACAGATGGCCTCTTCGTCGTAGAAGTCGAGGTGGCACACAATCCCGAATCGGTCCCTCAATGGAGGACTCAGCAGAGAGTACCGCGTCGTAGCTCCGACAAGCGTGAAAGGTGGCAACGTGAGTCTCAGCCCCCGCGCTCCCGGGCCTTTACCAAGGAAGATATCGAAGACGAAATCCTCCATGGCCGGATAGAGCTTCTCCTCCACGATCCGGCTCAGCCGGTGCACCTCGTCTACGAAGATGACGTCGCCCTCCTCTAGGTTGGTTAGGAGGGCCGCCAGATCGCCGGGGCGCTCGATGGCCGGTCCAGACGTCACCTTGATATTGACGCCGAGTTCGGCAGCGACTATGTGGGCGAGAGTTGTCTTGCCGAGGCCCGGCGGGCCGTGAAGAATAGTGTGGTCGAGGGTGTCGCCACGCTTCTGCGCTGCGGCAATCGCGATGCTCAGGTGTTCCTTGACCCTGGCCTGGCCGATGAACTGCTCCAGGCGTTGCGGACGCAGGCTGAACTCAGCCGGTGCATCCTCGATCTCTGGCTTCCCTGATACTACGCGCTTCTCTTCTTCCGGCGCCTTGCGAGCCATTCTACGGCAGTACGCGATTCAGCAGATGGGCTCCCGCGTCCCTATCCAAGGAGAAACCCCACCGGCTCCTCCTCCGGAACCGGGGTCTCCGGTTTGCATTCTGCCTTCTCTATCTCCAGACACGGAATCAGCTTCCCGAGAATGACGTTCTCCTTCAGGCCTCTGAGCTTGTCCGTCTTTCCCCGTAATGCCGCGGCGGCCAGGACTCTGTTCGTCTCCTGGTACGATGCCGCCGAGAGCCAGCTGTCCTTGTTGAGACTGGCCCTCGTGATGCCAAGGAGTACGGCCTGAGCGGTCGCGGGTTCGCCACCCTCAGCCAGCACTCTCGCGTTCACGTCTTCGTAGTCGAAGCGGTCAACCAGCTCTCCGGGGAGCAACTCAGTATCTCCTGACGAGATGACTTCAACGCGCCTCAGCGTCTGTCGGACGATAGTCGCGACATGCTTGTCATGTATGGTCACGCCCTGCGAGCAGTAGATCTTCTGTATCTCATCGATGATGTACTGCTGAGTGGCCTCCTTACCCATGATACGCAGAATGGAATGCGGATTGATGACTCCCTCTGTGAGCTGCTGGCCTGTATACACTGTGTCCCCGGTCTCCACCGTCAATCGAGCGCCTGCGGGGATGGGATACTCTCGCTCTTCGGTCTCCTGATAGCGCACGCGAACAACATCACCATCCACTCGCGCTTGACCGGACACGCGGGCGACACCATTCTGCTCACTCAAAGCAGTCGTAGGCGCCTGTATCTCCTTGCCTTCGGCCTCTGCATTCACCGAAGGTCGGAACAGCAATAAGCCAACCTCCACAACCTGCCCCTCCTCAACAACTATCTCCGCGCCTGCGGGCACTGAGTACTCGTCCTCGTAGGAGATCGAATTGGAGATCTTCACGATGTGCCCCTCATCCGACTCGCCCACTGTTACGGTGCCATCGATTCCGGACAACACTGAACGGCCCTTAGGAGTGCGTGCCTCGAAAAGCTCCTCTACTCTGGGCAGACCAGTTGTGATGTCCCTGCCGACAACACCTCCCGTGTGGAACGTACGCAACGTCAGCTGCGTGCCGGGCTCGCCGATGCTCTGAGCGGCTATCACACCAACGGCACTGCCTATCTTGGCAAGGCTGCGGGTGGCCAGGTCACGCCCGTAGCAATACTGGCAGATTCCAAACCTGCATCGGCAGTTGAGCGGCGAGCGCACATAGACCTTATCAATGCCTGCCTCGATGATCAGGCGTGCCTTCTCCTCATCAATCTCCTCGTTGACATCCACGACCATCTCGCCGGTGCGTGGATCGACAATCGGACTCGCAGCCATGTAGCCGAGCATGCGTTCGCTGAACGGCGGCAGTACTCCCCCACTACCCTCCAGGGTGACCCAGACTCCCTCGGTCGTGCCGCAGTCACGCTCCGTCACAATCACATCCTGCGCCACATCCACCAGGCGTCTGGTGAGATACCCGCTTTCGGATGTTCTCAGAGCTGTGTCGGCCAGTCCCTTCCTGGCGCCATGCGTTGATATGAAGTACTCCATGGGAGAGAGCCCCTCACGGAAGCTCGCCTTGATGGGAAAGTCGATGATCTTCCCGGAGGGATCCGTCATCAAACCTCTCATGCCGGCCATCTGCCTGATCTGCGAGATGTTACCCTTGGCTCCGGATGTGGCCATCATGTAGATTGGGCCATAGCGGTCCAGGGACTTCGACACATCCTCGAGTATCTTGTCGGTAGCCTCCATCCAGACCTGCACAACATTCTCGTAGCGCTCATCCTCAGTGATGAAGCCATGCGCATATTGACCTTCAATCACACCGACCTGCTGGTCGGCATCGGATAGTATCTCAGCCTTTCCAGGCGGCTCCTCGATGTCGCTAATTGAAATGGAGACTCCTGACTTGGTCGCATAGGTGAAGCCAAGCTCCTTCAGGTTGTCCAGAACGGCGGCAGTGGACTCATGTCCTATCACCCGCACACACTCAGATACGAGCGTCCTGAGCGCAGACTTGTTCATGGTCTTGTTCTGGAAGCGCATCACCGGTGGCAGCGCATCGTTGAAGATAATCCGCCCCACCGTCGTCTTGAGTCTCTGTCCTTCGTGACGCACTTCGATATCTGACCCCAGCTCTATGATGCCCGATTCGTACGCGAGTTTCGCGTCATCGGGGCTGCTGAAGAGTTTGCCTTCGCCCTTGCAATGGGGCTTCGGTATGGTCAGGTAGTAGCATCCAAGCACGATGTCCAGACTGGGGGCAACGACCGGCATCCCGTTGCTGGGAAGAAGCATGTTGTAGACACTTAGCATACGCTCCCGTGCCTCACGCACCGCCACGCGGGATAGAGGAACATGCACCGCCATCTGATCGCCATCGAAATCCGCGTTGAAGGCCGAGCACACGAGAGGGTGTAGCTGAAACGCGTCTCCGTCGATGAGGACGGGTTCGAACGCTTGTATGCTCAGTCGATGCAGAGTCGGCGCACGGTTCAACAAGACGGGGCGCTCTTTCACCACCTCTTGCAGCAGTTCCCACACTTCGGGTCTTGCCTTCTCAACCTGCCGTCGTGCGACCTTGACGTTGTTCGCATAGCCCTTCTCCATCAACCTGTGCATGACAAAGGGCTTGAATAGCTCGAGCGCCACGCGGCGCGGCAGTCCGCACTGGTGGAGCTTGAGTTGTGGTCCGACGACGATGACGGACCGGCCGCTGTAGTCAACGCGTTTGCCAAGGAGGTTCTGGCGGAATCTGCCCTGTTTGCCCGCAAGCATGGCCGACAGAGACTTGAGAGCGTGGTTGTTGCCTGTGGTCACAACTCGCCCACGGCGACCGTTGTCAATCAGGGCATCAACAGCCTCCTGAAGCATGCGCTTCTCGTTCCGGATAATTGCCTCGGGAGCACCGAGGTTCATGAGACGGCGAAGCCGATTGTTGCGGTTGATGACTCTCCTGTAGAGGTCATTGAGATCGCTAATGACGAAACGCCCACCATCCAACTGCACAACCGGACGGAGCGACGGAGGCAGGACAGGCAGAACAGTGACAATCATCCACTCCGGCCTGTTGCCACTCTCTCTCAACGCTTCAACAAGCTGCAGCTTCTTGCTCAACTTGTCATGTTGCTGGCGAGAGGCGGTGCGCAGGTCCTCCAGAATCTTGTCGTGGAGCTTCTCGATATCCAGGTCCCTGAGAACGTCAAGGGCAGCTTCGGCCCCCATGCCCGCCTGGAAGAGCCCACCGAACTTGTCCTTCAACTCCCGGTATTCCTCTTCGTTGAGCAGCATGCGAACCTTCAGGTCGCGGAGTTTGTCAGCATCCTCGCTCTCGCCGCTGTCCTGAAGTTCCTTCACCCGGGCTTCGATACCCTCCTCATCCACGGAGGTGACAAGATACCGGGCGAAGTAGATGACAGACTCAAGGTTCTTGGGCGACAGGTCCAGCAGGATGCCCAACCAGCAAGGAACGAGCTTGGCAAACCATATGTGGGTTACCGGGGCAGCCAACTCGATGTGACCCATCCGCTCACGTCGAACACTTGAGTGAGCAACCTCCACCCCACACTTGTCACAGATGACGCCCTTGTAGCGAATCTTCTTGTACTTGCCGCAATGACACTCATAGTCCTTGACGGGACCGAAAATCCTCTCGCAGAAGAGCCCATCCCGCTCAGGCTTCAACGTCCGGTAGTTGATCGTCTCCGCCTTCGTGACCTCGCCATGAGACCAGCCGCGGATCTGTTCCGGAGACGCGAGACTTATCTGGATCGCACTAATATCGTCAAACTGAACCATGGTTCACGGACCTCTCTCTACAGCTTCGCCTTAAGCCGTGGTTTCATTTCGCCCGTTATGTTTATCTTCTCTTCTTCGTCATTGAGCAGTTCGACCGCAAAGCCCATGGCACGAAGCTCCATGAACAAGACCTTGCAGGCTTCCGGGATGCTCGGACTCTGGACATCCTCATCCTTGATGATGGACTCGTAAGCCCTGGCGCGGCCCGCTATGTCGTCGGACTTCACGGTAAGCATCTCCTGCAGGACGTGAGCAGCGCCATAGCCCTCAAGTGCCCACACTTCCATCTCTCCGAATCGTTGCCCCCCAAACTGCGCCTTGCCGCCGAGAGGCTGCTGCGTAATCAGCGAATATGGGCCTGTGGACCTCGCGTGCACCTTGTCCTCGACAAGGTGGATGAGCTTCATCATGTAGACCCCACCGATGGTTACCGGCTGGTCGAATTGCTCGCCCGTCTTACCGTCACGTATGAACATCTTGCCAAAAGTCGGGGGATAGACTCGCCGTTCCTGGTACTGCTTCCTTGCGAGGCTACCCAGTTCCTCGTCGGAGCAATCGCGAGCCTCGATCCCCAGATCCTCGAGCCAGAGTACGAGAGCGGCTCTCTTCGCAAGACCCACACGCTCGGTATCCATGACATCCCGCGGGTTGAATCCTTTCTCGCTCAGCCACGCGCCCATTTTCTCAAGGTCAGCCGCCATGGCGACCTTCGGATCCAGATGAACCGCCTCCGCGCGCCAGGCAATCCAGACCCTGCAGAGCTCATCCTCAATCTCGGCTGTGTTGGCTCCTCCAAATATCGGGCTGACGGCCCTGTACCCAAAAACCCTTGCCGCCCAGCCGAGATGGGCTTCCAGCACCTGGCCGATGTTCATCCGGGATGGCACGCCGAGGGGATTGAGCACGATGTCAACCGGCGTTCCATCGGGCAGGAACGGCATGTCCTCCTCAGGTAGAACGATAGACACAACACCCTTGTTGCCATGTCGGCCGGACATCTTGTCTCCGATAGATAGCTTGCGGCGCTGAACCACCCACACGCGCACGAGCCGGTTAACCCCGGCAGGCAACTCATCATGGTTTTCCCTGGAGAATATCCGCGTAGAGAGCACTCGGCCTCTGGCGCCCGGGGGCAGTCTAAGCGAGCTGTCCTTGACGTCACGCACTTTCTCACCGAAGATGGCCCTCAGGAGCTTCTCCTCGGTGGACGGCTCTGTCTCGCCCTTGGGCGTAATCTTCCCCACGAGGATATCGCCGGCCTTGAGCTCGGCGCCGATGCGGACGATGCCCTCTTCATCGAGGTTGCCCAGGCTATCCTCACTGACATTCGGAATATCCCGTGTTATCTCCTCAGGACCGAGCTTGGTGTTACGCTCCTGAGTCTCGTATTTCTCTATGTGAATCGAGGTGTAGACATCGTCCTTGACAAGACGATTGCTGATGATGATGGCGTCTTCATAGTTGTAGCCGCGCCAACTCATGAACGCGCACACTACGTTGCGGCCAAGGGCAAGCTGTCCCCCCTGCAGGGACGAGCTATCGACGAGAATCTGCCCCTTCCGCACGGCTTCGCCCTTGCGGACAAGCGGCCGCTGGTCTATGCATGTTCCCTGGTTGGTGCGCACGAACCGTTCCAGCCGGTGCGCGTGCGAGTCACCACGTTCATCCTGTATCACTATCTGCGCCCCGGTGACTGACGTCACAACTCCGTCACGGTCGGCGAACAGCGCCTGCCCGCTGTAGCGTGCGACTTCTCCCTCCATTCCGGTGGAGACCAGTGGGGCCTCGGGGCGAAGGAGAGGGACGCCCTGGCGCTGCATGTTAGAGCCCATCAGCGCTCTGTTCGCGTCGTCGTGCTCAAGGAACGGGATGAGCGCTGCCGACACGCTGAATATCTGCTTCGGCGAGACATCCATGAGGTCAACCATGTCCTGCGCCTCGCGGAAATAGCGCGCACCACGCTTCACGTCAACCCGGTCATCAACATACTCTCCGTGAGAGTTCAGCCTGACATTCGCCTCCGCAATACTGTACTGCTCTTCCTCATCAGCGGTGAGATTGACGACATCAGTGGAAACGAAAGCCACAATCCTGACCTGCCGTGCCGGCAAGGCCGAGATGCGACGAGCCACCTCCTTGGTTACCCGAGCACCGGTCTTGGCAACGATCGTCCCGTCTTCATCAACCACACTCTCCTTCAGACGACGTCCAATCAGCGAATCCGAGTCGCCGGGAAGCTCATGTATCACCTTGCGATACGGTGTCTCCACGAATCCGAACTTATTGATTGATGCATACGTGGCAAGAGAGCCGATAAGGCCGATGTTCGGACCTTCCGGAGTCTCGATGGGACAGATTCTGCCGTAGTGGGAATGGTGCACATCCCTGACTTCAAATCCGGCGCGCTCACGAGAGAGACCTCCGGGCCCCATCGCGGAGAGGCGCCGTTTGTGTGTGAGCTCTGCCAGGGGATTCGTCTGATCCATGAACTGCGACAGCTGAGACCGGCCAAAGAACTCCTTGATGGCGGCGGTGACGGGCCGGATGTTGATGAGGGCAGACGGTGTCGCCGCCTCTGAGCCCAGGATGCTCATCCTCTCTTTGACAGCCCTCTCCAGACGAAGGAGTCCAACCCGGAACTGGTTCTGAAGCAGGAAGCCGACTCCCTGCGCCCGCCGGTTGCCCAGATGGTCGATATCGTCGGGAGTCTCGCGGCCGTTGTTGAGAAGAATTATGTGCCGCACTATCTGAGTCAGGTCCTCGGGTGTGAGACCAAGGTAATCGGTAGGCACCTCTACGCCGAGCTTCTTGTTCAGCTTGTAGCGACCAACCTGCCCAAGGCTGTAGCGTCGGGGGTTGAACAGGAAGTTGTTCAAGAGAGTCTTGGCGCTGTTGAGGCTTGGCGGCTCACCGGAGGACAGCTTCCTGTAGATGTCCACCAGCGCGTCGGCCTGGTTGCAGATGTGCGAGTCCCGCGCTATGGTCGACGCCATATACTGGTGCTCCGGTGTTGTGTCGGCATCCGCTACGAGAGCAAGCAGTTCCTCGTCAGTGCTGTGCCCGACAGCTCGCAGCAGCGTGCTGGCAGTGAGCTTGCGCTTGCCACTCACTCGCACCGAGATAACATTCCGACCTGACGTATCGAAGTCGAGCCACGCGCCCCGCTCAGCGACCAGCTTGGCGAACCCGAGTTGCCGCCCACTGACAGGGTCGCGCGTGAGCGTGAAGTAGACCCCGGGGAAACGCGTGAGCTGGCTCACAACCACACGCTCGGCACCCGAGATTATGAACGTACCGGCATCGGTCATGAGAGGGAAGTCGCCGAAGAAGAGCTTCTCTTCCTTGATCTCGCCCGTCTCTTTGATAAGAAGCCGCACCTGGACTCGCAGCGGAGCTGAATACGTCATCCCCCTCGCGAGGCACTCCTCCACGGAGCTCTTGGGCTCGTCAAACTCGAAGTCCACGAAGTGAAGCTCAAGTCTGTTGCGTGTATAGTCCTTTATGGGAGAGACTTCTTCAAAGAGCCTCCTGAGTCCTTCCTCCTGGAACCAGCGGAAGGAGTCAATCTGGACCATGACAAGATCGGGCACCTCGATGACTTCAGGGTGCTTGGCGAAAGAACGCACGACAGGGGACGAGGGAGCAGAAGACACAGACATAGCACACTCCTACAACACACGTAGTCTTATGAAACAGTCGCTCTCAACCGCACAGCAAAATGGGGGGGTCAACAGAAAGATGGGAAATGGCAAAGCACTATCATGCCGCAAACAGTCACTATATCATTGACATATTGCCTCTGTCAATTTCCGCGTCAAGAATCAGCGTGAGCCAACGATTTTACGCGCTCGACCACGAAGCTCATACAACGCGGCGATGGCCTCCAGCGGGGTCAGTGAGTCAACGTCCAACTCCGCCACATCACCGGCCAGCACCGAATCAGCTCCGAAGAGCCCCAATTGTTCTCCTGGCTCAGTCCTCGCCACACCGGTCACGCTTGTCTGCCCTCGCGCAGATACTTCGAGTGTGTCCAGAACGGCCTGCGCCCTGGAAATGACTGCCCTTGGCAATCCTGCCAGCTTCGCAACATGAATGCCGTAGCTCTTGTCCGCGCCTCCGGGCGCAATCCGGTGGAGAAGCCGGACCGTCCCGCCTTCCTCGACAACCGCAACGTTGAAGTTCCTGACCCGTGGCAATTGCTCGGACAGATTCACAAGCTCGTGGTAGTGCGTGGCAAACACCGTCTTCGCGCCCAAAGACGGGTGATTGTGGATGAACTCCGCGACCGCCCACGCGATCGAGATACCGTCGTACGTGCTGGTCCCACGGCCGATTTCATCGAGCACGACGAGGGACCTGGGACCAGCGTGGTGCAGGATATTGGCGGTCTCAATCATCTCGACCATGAACGTCGATTGCCCCGAGGCAAGGTCTTCCTGCGCTCCAACCCTCGTGAATATCCGGTCGACGAGCCCTATCCTGGCCGACTCGGCCGGAACAAAGCTGCCTATCTGTGCCAACAACACCACAAGGGCCACCTGACGTAGATACGTGGACTTGCCCGACATGTTCGGCCCGGTCAGGACAATGATCTGGCTGTCTCGGTTCGAAAGATAGGTATCGTTGGGCACGAAGGCGCCACTCTCCAGGCGGGCCTCAACTATCGGATGACGACCCTCGCGAATCTCAATCTCCGTACTCTCATCGAGCACAGGTCGCACATATCCCCGCAGGGCAGCCACCTCGGCGAGGCTGCAAGATACGTCGGCGTCCGCCACCGTGCGCGCAACCGACAGGATAGCCTCAGCGTACTCGGCCACCTGTCCACACACTTGGCGGAAGACCGATTCCTCGAGTTCGGCAATCCGCTCACCCGCAGTCAGAATAAGAGACTCATACTCCTTCAATTCCTGGGTAAAGAAACGCTCGGCTTCAGCGATGGTCTGCTTTCTCACATAATCCGTCGGAACCGCGTGAAGATTGGAGCGGGACACTTCGATGTAGTATCCAAACACGCGGTTATAGCCGACCTTCAGCGACTTGATTCCAGTCCGCTCACGTTCTCGCTGTTCGAGGTCAGCGAGGTACCTCCGGGCATCCTTCGACTTCCCACGCAAGACGTCGAGCTCCTCCGAGAAGCCCTCACGAATGACATCCCCACGCTCAAGAGTGCCGGGTTCCTCGGCCAGCGCCTCGGTGAGGAGGGTCACGACATCTGGAAGCGGCCGAAGACCTGCACGCAACTCCGCAGGCCCGGGGCCGACGGCGTCACGGAGCGCCGGGATGGCCCCCAGTCCCGCACGAAGCGCCGCCAGTTCCCTCGGAGTTGTCCGTCCGGACACAACGCGGTTCTCCAGTCGCTCAAGGTCCGCAATCTGCGCCAGCGCCTGGCGTGTCTCCTGTCTGACGAGCGCATTTCCGGAGAACCATTCGACAAGCTCCTGGCGTTCATTCAGCGCGGCGAGGTCCAGGAGCGGGCGCCCGAGCCTGGTCCGCAGCAACCGCCCACCCATCGGCGTCTTCGTCTCGTCCAGTATCGAAAGGAGGGAGAGCTCCGCCGTTCCCCAACGACCGCCTTCGAACAGCTCCAGATTGCGTATCGTCTGCCCGTCCAGGGTCATGAAGGATTCCGTCGAGTACGTGGTGAGCGCGGTCATCTGCGGGAGCGATTCCCTCTGCGTCTCACCGAGATAGTGAACCAGCGCTCCAGCCGCCCGTATCGCATGTGGCAACCGCGAGCACCCGAAACCCTCCAGTGTCGCAACCTTGAGATGTTCCAGCAGCAGTCTGAGCGAGACATCGTGCTCGTACCAGTAGTCATCCAGCCTTGTCACCGGCCATGCAACTTCGTTCACCCATTCCCAGCTCTGCGGCGCGAGAAGCTCCGCAGGCTTGAGTCTCCCGAGTTCACATTCGAGTTCGGCCAAAGGTAGCTCTGTCACGGCACACTCGCCCGTACTGATGTCTGCATACGCAAGGCCCGCCCGCTCGCGCTCGACACACACGCTCACAAGATAGTTATTTGACTTGGCCTCGAGCAGGGACGGCTCGACGACCGTGCCCGGCGTGACGACACGCACGATATCGCGCTCAACCAACCCGTTTCCGGGTGGCGTGAGTTGCTCACATACGGCCACCTTGTATCCACGGCTGATAAGCCGCCCAAGGTAGTTGTCGAGCGCGTGATAGGGAATCCCCGCCATCGGGACCTTGTTCCCTTTGCCCATCTCCCGTGCGGTCAGGACGATGTCCAGCTCACGGGAGGCAATGCGTGCGTCTTCGTCGAATGTCTCATAGAAGTCGCCGAGACGAAAGAAGACAACGGCTTCCGGGTACTTGTGCTTGAGGCGCAGGTACTGTCGCCTGAGGGGAGTAACAGACATTGCAGCTATTGTAGCGCAGGCAGGTCTTTGGAAACGACGCAGGCGGACTGCTATGATGCAAGAAGGAGCGCATTCTTCAAGTGCAAGAGGACATCTACATTCAAATCGACAGCAGAACTGGAACCGAGCCGGAAGGCTCGTGGTTCCAGGCTGTTGCACGCGACACGCTTGGGGCGGAGGGTGTCAGCCCGCCCTACGAAGTCAGCGTGATTGTCACAGACGAGGCTACCGTGCACGAGTTGAACCGCACCTACCGCAACGTTGATGCCCCCACGGACGTCATAGCTTTCTATACGCAGGCTCAGGCCGGCGCTGGACAGGAGTTCGTGTTGCCCGAGAACGGTGTGCGCTATCTGGGCGACATCGTAGTATCCTACCCTCAGGCAGTCGAGCAGGCGCGGGAGGAGGGGCACAGCACGAAGCGGGAACTCACACTCCTCGTCATACACGGCCTGTTGCACCTGCTTCAATACGACCACGAAGAGCCTGGTGATGCAGCACGGATGCGAGGCAGAGAGTCATCTCTGCTGGAGGAATTCAGGGGGCGGCATTACGATTGACGCCGCTCCGCTTGCGGCACTTTTCAGACGTATGACTGCTCCTCGATAAAGGCTCGGGCGGGCTACTGCAACAAAGTGTTGGTGTGGAGGTGAAGAATGGCCAAATTTGTAATGCTCACGACGCTTACTGACGAGGGAAGGAAGACACTGAAGGCCAACCCCGAGAGGCTCCGCGAGGTGAACCAGGAGGTCGAGGCAATGGGCGCCCGCGTTCTGGCGCAATACGCACTGCTCGGCGCCTACGATTTCATCAACGTGCTGGAAGCACCGAGCAACGAGGACATCTCGCGGATAGCGTTCGCACTCGGCGCACGCGGCACGCTACAGACTCTCACGATGGCAGCCATCGAGATCGAGGATCTCATACGCTCTCTCAAGTAGGGAGTCACTCAGCCCGCCCGGGCCATAGCGGCAGGACTCACAGCTGGAGCGCTGCTCAATTCAGAGGTCGACTCGCCGGGGATTGACCCTGCACTTCTCCGCAACAGCAATCGCCTGGATCTGCCGCACGACCTCGTCGATGCGGCCCTCCTGGCTGGTCAGAACGTAGTCGAACAACGGCAGTTGCTTGTACTCGTCGGCTGCCTTGCCGAGGCGAACGGCGAGTTCCGATGGGGTCTCGCTACGACGGTTCCGCAGTCGCTTCTCGAGCTCATCCATCGATGGAGGCCTGATGAAGACAAGCACGGCGCCCGGGACAGCGCGCCGAATCGCGGCGGCTCCCTGGACATCCACTTTCACGACGACGCTCCCGTTCTTCATCGCCTCGCTCACGGACCTGCGCGGCACACCGTAGAAGTTCTCATAGACCCTGGCCCACTCCAGCAATTCACCCTTCTCGATCATCTGCTGAAATCTCTCGACAGTGACGAAGTGATAGTGCACACCATCGGTCTCGTTTGCCCGCTGTGCCCTGGTGGTTGCCGTCACGACAAACGAGAACGCACAGTCCGTCTCTTTCATGCGTTCGATGACAGCGTCTTTGCCGGCGCCGGAGGAGCCGGACACGACTAGAAGGAGGGCTGGAGGAGCCTCGGATCGGAAGTCATCGGAATCCATGACATCGTGCCAGTTGAGCGCCCTCTCTACAGGCGCGGGCTGGTGGGCCACATTGTATCATGGAGCTGTGCCTCCGTTCACTCCTCTCCTGAGGACCGTGAGCAACAGTGGGATCACGACACTGAGCCCGAGGCCGATGAGAGGCATCTGCGCCTTGAACGCAATATCGAGGCCGGGAAGCGAACCGCAGAGTCCCAGCACTCCCCCTACACACATTCCGGCAAGAGCGGCGGAGCCCCGAGGACGGAACCGTCCCCCGACCAGACCAAGCAGAACAGGCCCGACGATGCCACCCGCAAACACCGAATATGCGAACATCAGCGACGCGATGACACCTCGGAAGGACAGCGCAAGGAACAGGGACAACAGGCCGAGTGCGGCTGTGCACACGCGTGCCATCAGGACCGAACGCCTGTCGTCAACCAGCCATATGTGCGCCAGCACGTCATCGGCAAGGACAACTCCCTGCCCGAGCAGTGTGCTGTCCGCAGACGACATGAGAGCCGCAACCAGGCCGACCAGAAGAACCGCAACAGCGCCGGAAGGCAGGGCATGAGCCATCAGCCACGGTATGGCCTCCTCAGGCACGAGGCCAGGGGCGAGCGCTCTGGCGGCCAACCCCATGAACGCAACAAGAAGCGCTACCGGCACGCTCAGCGCCGCCGCCCACAGTGTGGCCCTGCGGGCAGTCGCGACGTCTCTCGAGGAGAAGATCCTGGTATAGATGTCGGGCCCGACGAGGTACACGGAGCCTACTAGTACAAGCATGGCTCCCAGGTCCGCCCATCCGAAGACCGCGCTCACGGGGAAGGAGAGACTGCCGGGAGGCAACCCTTCGGCCAGGATGCCGATACCCCCGGCTCCGGTAACGAGCGCCGCGGCTCCGAGCGAAAGGCCCAGGATAATCATCAGCGCCTGGACCTGATCGGTGCGGATGATGGCGCGCTGGCCGCCAACGACAGCGTAGAGGACAAGCACTCCTGTGAACAGAGCCATCCACAGAGCCGGCGAGCCCGCACCGATGGCAGAGAGCACACGAGCGGCGGCGACTATCTGGCCGCTCACGACCCCCGTCCAGGCCACAACGATGAGCAGCGCCGCTGCGACGGACATACGCCTGCCATAGAGCCTTTCCACAAGACCTGGTAGCGTGTAGACATTGAACGCCCTGATTCTCGGAACCAGTGCAAGCGCCAGGACGGTTAGACCTATCGAGCCTACGAGGCTCCACCAGACGCCCGTGAGGCCACGCGAGTACACAAGTCCGGCCACTCCGATGGTCGCCGAGCCACCGACTACGGTGGCAAGCAGTGAGCCTGCAATCCCACGAACGGACCCGCGCCGACCTGCCACAAAGAACGCGTCGCGGGATTCCCCCGGGCGCCTTGCAGACAGGCCGATGAGAAGGAGAAAGACCAGGCATGCGAGCAGAAGTAATGTCATTCAGGAATCCCTGTGCATGCAGTCACCCGCCACGACCTGACTCACACTCCCGTCAGCTTGACGGACCAGAAGAGCTCCCGTGCTGTCGATGTCCAGCGCGGTGCCCACAATCGGTTCGCGCCCGCCGGCAATCGAGACCTCACGCCCGAGTGTGAGCGCGCGCCGGCGCCACTCGTCCAGCGTGGCCGCGTCACCGAGCCGGGAAAGTCGCGCAAGTATCCCCTCCACAATAGCTCTCACGAGCCTCTTCCTGTCCACGGGCGCCCCGAGAAGCTCAGAGAGGGACACGGCGCCGGTCTGAACCTCACCGACCACTGCGTTGGCATTCAAGCCGACGCCGACATTCACATAGTGAACGGCATCGGACTCGCCCTCCATCTCTGCCAGGATGCCACAGACTTTCCGCTCCGAGATGAGTACATCGTTCGGCCATTTCACCCGCGCAGGAAGACCGAATAGCAACTCAATGACCTCCGCCACGGCCACGGAGGCCATGAGGCTGATGCGCGGCGCTAGTGCGGGCGCGACCGCGGGCCGTGTCACCAGCGTCATGTATATCCCCCCGGCCGGCGAGACCCACGACCGCTCAAGCCTGCCTCTTCCGGCCGTCTGACGTTCCGCGATAACCAGGGTGCCATTCTCGGCCCCTCTGCGGGCCAGCACGCGGGCCAGCCGCATGGTGGAGTCGACCGTGTCGACATGGTGGACAAGAGATTCCCACCCTGGAAACTCCCCCGGGAGCAGGGCATCAGGGCTAGACTCAAGCCGATATCCCTTCGCCGACGCGGCTACGTCATACCCCTGCTTCCTGAGTTCCCGCACCTGTTTCCAGACAGCGACACGGGAGATGCCGAGTTGCCTGCTGAGGGTTTCCCCCGAGACATCGCTCGCGTGCATCCTCAAAGCCGCCAGAACTGCATACCGCATTGTTAACCCATTCGGGCAATCAGGTTAACGCTGCGCCCTCCAACTGTCAATCCGTCCCGGCGCAGCACCCCAACCCCATAGCCACACCGTGGTGGACAAGCAGCCCCGGGACTGGGTATGATTCGTCTGCCTCAACATGGACATTAGCTGGTCCGGACACTCCTGCTTCACCCTCAAAGGGAAGAACATCACGCTGGTCATCGACCCGTGCCCTCCCGAGTACGGCTGCGTGTCCAGATGGGGCTGCCCTCAGGCCGTACTGGTGAGTCATGACCACAAAGGTCACTCCTTCACTGCAGAGATACCCGGTGAGCCGCGAATCTTCCAGGGTCCGGGCGAATACGAGATAGGCGGCGCGTTCATCACAGGTATCGGCACATTCCACGACGACGAGGACGGCACGGAGCGCGGCCGGAACACTGTCTACGTCATAGAGATGGAGGGGCTCATCCTCTGCCACCTCGGCGACCTTGGACACCCGCTGACCGGCCACGCACTCAAGGACGTCGGCAAAGTTGACGTGCTGTTCGTGCCGGTGGGCGGCGTGCCGACACTAAGCGTGCCCGAGGCACGGTCACTGGCTCGCTCGGTCCAGGCCCGCTACATACTCCCGATGCACTACCGCAGGGACGATGTGCGAAGCGAGTTGGAGCCGGTCGAAACGTTCCTCTCGGCCATGGGCGTGCAGCCGGCGGAGTCACGGCCGAAGCTTTCGGTAAGCTCCACAAGCCTCCCGCTGGACCCGCAGGTCATCGTGCTTCCCTGTGAGACGCGTGCCGGATAGAGGCCTTCTACCGGGACCACTATCTTCTCCCCACCTTTGACAACCCGAAAAGGCCCTCCTACAATTGCCGAACCCATGAGCCTCGTATCGCGCCTCTACCAGCTTCAGGAGACAGACTCACAGCTCCGGCAGAAGCATCGCCTCCTCAAGGATACTCTCAAGCGGCTGGAGCATAACGACGAGCTGTCGCTCGCGGAGGCGGAACTGGCCACACAGCGTGACGGACTGGAGCAGGCCCGCAAGCATCAGCGGCAGCTCGACTGGGAAGTTGACGACCTCACCTCCAAGATACTGGCTGTCAAGGACAGGCTGTACGGTGGGAGAGTCACGAACCCCAAAGAACTGGTGAGTCTGGAGCAAGACATACAGGGGCTCAAGAGACACCTCAAGTTGAGGGAAGAGGTGCTTCTCGACGCGATGGGAGTCGTCGAGTCGTCCGAAGCCAGCGTTGGCTCTCTTCAGAAAGAGGTAGAGCGACTGGCGGCAGAATGGGCGCGCGAGCGGGGGGGCCTGAGCGTTGTGAAGGACACTACCGAGTTGGAGATAGAACGGCTCACGCAGTCGCGAGACGCGGCCTGCAACGAGGTCGGGACCGAAGCGGTGCGCCTCTATGAGCAGCTCTCACGGGCGAAGGGCACGGCCATCGTCAAGGTGGAACTTGGACGCTGCTCCGGCTGCAACCTGACACTCCCGACCGGTCAATGGCAGAAAGCGCGGGCCGGCGAGGTGGTCACATGCGGGAGTTGCGGACGCATCTTCTACGTCGAGTAGCGCGCTCAAGTTGACCGCCATTCCAGAACAGCCTTACAATCTGCCGGGGGTCTGGTAGATCGGGTGGCCGCTCCGCGTCGAGAACGCGGGGAGGAAAGTCCGGGCTCCACCGAGCAGGGTGCTGGGTAACACCCAGGAGGGGTAACCCTACGGAAAGTGCCACAGAAACATACCGCTTGCCTGTGCAAGCAAGGGTGAAATGGCGAGGTAAGAGCTCACCGGCAGCCGGGAGACCGGCTGGACGGGCAAACCCCACCCGGAGCAAGACCAAATAGAGGGGCTGGACCACAACCCGGTGACGCCGCGTCACAGGTGTCTGGTCCGCAGTGCTCGGCTGATGCCCCCGGGTTGGTTGCTTGACCCTGGCGGCAACGCCAGGGCTAGATGGATGGCCACCACCCTCTCCGGAGGGTACAGAACTCGGCTTATAG
>CAZQML010000205.1:0-3476 GCA_964594245.1 uncultured Dehalococcoidales bacterium
ATCCGGCGGCGCACGAACAAGCAAAGCCGTTCCATGCTCTCCTCCTTGAGGAGTCTCCCCACTCACCGACCCCATGCAGCTGCGACTGTTGAAAAGACAGCAGGAAACCGATACCATTTCTTAGGTCCATGGCCGAGAGGGCGATGGGCGCCGCCACACACCAGTGTGGCTGTCTCACGGAAGACTTGAGTTGCACAGCCTGAACCCTCAAGTGGGTTGCAGACATATATGTGCTCGGACCGCAATCTCACCTGCGGTGAAGAGCTCCCATTCGGCATGTTCGGCAAGGAGGTACCAGCCATGATTAACGTTGATGCCCTCAAGCGTATCGTCGGCGACGACTGGGTCGTCACCCAGCGCGACCAGATTACCGGCTACCTCGCGGACGAGACGTATCTCGGCGTACTCCCCAAGCCTGCGGAGAACGTCGTTGTCGTGAAACCGGCCAATCCCGAGGAGATATCCGCCATTCTCAAACTGGCCAACGAGGAGAAGACTCCGGTCTACCCCAGGGGCGGCGGCACGGGCCTTGTCGGCGCGTGTGTTCCCACCAGGGATGGCATTGTCCTGTCGCTCGAGCGACTCGACAAGATTATCGAGATCGACAAGGACAACATGATGGTCGTCTCCGAAGGAGGCGTGACCCTCGATCATCTCCTGAGAGAGGTTGAGCAATCGGGCCTGCTGTTCCCTCCACACCCCGGCGATGAGGGAGCGCAAGTGGGCGGCATGGTTGCCTGCAACGCCGGCGGAACGCGCGCGGTCAAGTACGGGGTCGTTCGCAACTACGTCAAGGGAATGGAGGTTGTCCTTCCGACCGGAGAGATAGTGAAGATGGGCGGCAAGCTTCTCAAGAACAACACGGGGCTTGACCTGATGCACCTGATTATCGACTCCGAGGGAATCCTCGGCATCATTACGAAGGCAATATTGAAGCTCTACCCGAAGTTCGGCGCCACGGCCACACTTGTTGTCTCCTTCGAAGACCGCCACGCCGCCATCGCCACCGTGCCCATGATACTGCAGGCCGGCATCGTCCCCATGGCAATCGAGTACACGGAGAAGTCGCTCATGGAGGATACTGCGGCGCACATCAACATGAGCTGGCCCGCAAAGCAGGGCAAGGCCCAGCTGATAATCATCATGGCCGAGGCCAACGAGGACCAGCTCTACGGCATGTGCGAACAGCTCTCCGAAATCTGCGAGAAGAACGGCGCAGTGGATACCCTGATGGCCGAGACCACCTCCGAACAGGCGGAAATACTCAAGATCAGGAGCGAGGTCGGCAATGCCATGAAGCCCATGAACGCTGACGCGCTCGACGTCACCGTGCCCCCGGCAGCCATCGCCACGATGCTCGATGAGATCGACAAGGTCTCGAAGAAATACGGCATCTTCATCCCCGTTGTCGGCCACGCCGGCGACGGCAACCTGCATCCCAACATGTTCTGGGAATACGACAAGAAGGGCGTGCTGAAGCAGGCGAAACAGGAGATCTACGAGGCAACTCTCAAGCTCGGCGGCGTGATATCCGGCGAGCACGGCGTCGGCAAGACGAGGCTTCCGCAGTTCGAGATGTCCTTCGACCCGAAGCAGCGCGAGCTGATGCTGGGAATCAAGAAGCTCTTCGATCCAAACAACATCCTGAGCCCTGACAACGCCATCTGTTAACACGAACGGCACGCGACTGCGACACCCGCGGCAGTCCGGACGAAACCAGCGAGGGGGAAGCAACAGCTTCCCCCTCTTCCTTCTGCGTGCTCCGGGGTCTACTGCGGCAGCTTCGCGAGTCCCGCGATTTCGCGCACAAGGTTGACGAAGTACCGGTACATCGGGAACGTCACGTCGGGCGGCACAAGGTGGTCGAGCGACGGGAAGTAGCCGCCCGCCTCAAGAAGTGAGGGCACCTTGGCCATCACTTCCTCGCGGAGCACAGCCTCACCCTTCAGGAAAGCCCTCTTGTCTATATTACCGGCAAGCAGTATGTCCTTGCCGTACTGCTTCCGCAGCGCGACAGCATCGTTCCCTGCCGCGCACTCGAGGGGCCAGAATCCATTGATGCCCGCTTCCAGCCACAGCGGGATGAGGTGATTCAGATTACCGTCGCTGTCAACGAATATGGCGTCCACGCCGGCATCACGGAGCATCCCTGTTACCTTCTTGTAGCGGGGCACCATGAAGCGCGTGAACATCTTCGGTGAAATCAACGGCCCCGTCTTGAAGCACATATCCTCCCAGTACATGGCGAAGTCAACCTTTATGTCAGCCAGCACCCGGCGGACCACCTCTGCCTGGAGGTAGGCCATGTGTTCCATCATGTCCTCTACGAGGTTGGGGTCGTCGTAGAACAGATAGAGCAGATGCTCCACACCCATCCACTCGCGGATGTAGCCGAAAAGGCCCCCGACATTCAGCATCACTGGCTCGTCCTTGGAGTTCATGCGCTTGACGTAGCCATCCCAGTCAGCCGGCCAGCGCTCGGGCGTGGCAGGATTCAAGCGCTTCTTGTACTGCTCCCAGCTGGCTCTGTCTTTCACAGGGAAATCCAGGTACATGGGCATCTTCTCAGGGTGCTTCTTCGAGGCACGAATCTTCTGTCCGCCCGCGTTGACAATCACGACCGTCTCCCCGTCCTCCTCCAGAATGGTCGTCTCGTACTGCGGCTCGACCGGGGGGATACCGTAGACGTAAGGGACGCCTCCGACATCGATGCTCTTGTCCATGAACATGCCGAGGTTTATCTCGCGAAGCATCCTTACATGGTCCAGTTGGAAGTACTCGCCGCGGAACCTGCTCTGCCTCATCTCCTCCGGCGCACCATGCTTGACCCACTCGTCAAGAGTCTCTGTCCAGAAGTCATGAAAGTATGGTGTCACCAACATCAGGTCACCCGGACGCTCGAAGTGACAGATTCCCAGGAAACGTTCTCTGGCAGTCGGTGTCATGCGCAAGGACCTCCTCTCTCCCAACGGTCGGAGCCATTATAGACAATCGCCACGCTGCACAACAGGACACGCGCCGGGTGGATAGCGGGACGAAGGCGAGCAGCGTGTATGCGTGTTGACTTGTGCCAGGCAACCAAATAGACTGCGCGCGCTCGGGAGAGCCCTGGCTGCCCGGCAGTCACCGTTGTTGCATGCAGTCTATGCAAGCGCGTGCTGCAGCACTGACAGCACCTAATTCTCCGGCGCGCCCGAGGAAATCCGGCCACGCCACAAGGCTACTGCGGGCCGACTGCCACTACAAGAGGAGGACTGCATAACATGAAAGTGACCGGAGTGAAAGTCTATTCCCTGGAGCAGCCACTGGAGACAAAATCGTTTGCGTTCTCGCAGATGTGGAATACCAGCAGACAGCAGACCCTCGTTGCCATCACGACCGATGAGGGCATCGAGGGCTACGGCGAGGCGTTCGGCCCCACAAGGGTAGTGGCACAGGCAATCGAAAGCTATTGTGCTCCGAAAGTCGTCGGGCAG
>CAZQML010000206.1:0-12998 GCA_964594245.1 uncultured Dehalococcoidales bacterium
CGACCTGAAGGCGATTATCTCGCAGGTCAACCAGGCTGAGACAATCAGGGCCTACGATGAGCTCATCAGGCTTGACCTTGAGAGCATCCAGAAGTTCAAGGACTACGGCACAATCGTCGAGAGGCTGCCTACGGCCTTGGAAGATGAATACCTGGCAGCTGCGAAAGAGTTCTACGATGAGAAGGCTGCCGCGGATGAGTTCCAGGCCCGGGCCCTTGATTCGTACTGGACGTTCCAGAAGAACTTCCGCGAAGTCTGGGCTCGCCCGTAACCCTCGCACACTCCGATTCTGACACGAAATGGCGGTTGCGCCCCGGTGATACTCCCGGGGCGCAACTATCGCAGGGTGTGAAACATGAGAACACTTCTGAAGTGGGTCGACGCGACCAACGGGTGGATGGGCCAGGCGATGAAATGGTTTGTCATCGCGGCGGCGCTGTTCACCTGCCTCGAGGTCACCCAGAGATACGTTTTCGGTCACCCCACGATGTGGGGCTACGAGATACCCATTCATATCGGAGCAGCGATGTACGTGCTGGCATGGGGCTATGTCCACCACGAGAAAGGGCACGTGCGCGTCGATGTGCTATACAGCAGGTTCCCTGAACGTACAAAGGCTATCGTCGACGTCGGGTGTTTCATCGCGCTGTTCCTGCCCGTGGTTGGTTTCCTGACCTATCAGTCGTGGAAGTGGATGATTCATGCATGGTCTATCGGCGAGAAGTCGGTGTTCACTTACTGGTATCCGCCGATCTCTCCGCTCAGGACTGCCATATTCATTGGGCTTGCGTTGTTCCTATTGCAGGGGTTGGCGCAGTTCTGGCGCGACCTCTACCTTGCCGTGAGAGGCGAGCGTTATGATTGACATTAGTCCCGAGCTTGTAACCGTGCTGCTTTTCGGCGGCATCCTTGTTTGTGTCATTCTCGGCTATCCGCTAGCCATCTCGGTGGGCGCGGTCGGCCTCATCGTCGGCTTCTTTCTGTTCGGTCCGAAGATTATCGGCGACATGTACTACACCAGGATGTTCAACCAAACGACCAACTACATCCTGCTTGCGGTCCCCTTCTTCATATTCATGGGTACCATGCTGGAGCGAACCGGCGTGGCCGAGCAACTGTATGAGGCTATGTTCCTGTGGTTCGGCGGCCTTCGCGGTGGCCTTGCTATAACGACAATCCTCATTGGCACTATCATGGCCGCTTGCGTCGGTGTGATCGCGGCTTCCACGATGATGCTGGCGGTTATCGGGATTCCCGCCATGCTGAAACGAGGCTACTCGAAGCCCCTTGCGACGGGGTGTGTCTGTGCCGGCGGAACCCTCGGCATTCTGATACCGCCGAGCATCATGCTTGTCGTGTACGGCCCGATGGCGAACCTCGGCGTTGGCGGCCTATTCTTTGGCGCTTTCATTCCCGGTTTCCTGCTGTCGGCCTTGTATGTGACCTACATCATCGTCTGGTGTCTCATTCGACCGGCAGACGCACCTCCCGTCTCAAAAGAGGAGAGGCAGGTCCCGCTTCGCGACCGCACGATTCTGCTGCTGAAGTCGCTCGTGCCCCCGCTGGCGCTCATACTCGCCGTACTGGGAAGCATCTTCTTCGGCGTTGCAGCGCCCACCGAGGCGGCCGCCGTCGGCGCCCTTGCAGCCACGCTGCTTGCGGTCGTGTACCGCAAATTCTCCTTCGAGGCCCTCTTCGCCACTGCCCTGACCACCATCAAGCACAGCGGCATGATTCTCCTCATCGCCTCGCTGTCGTTTGCATTCGTCGGTGTCTTCATCCGTGCACAGTGCGGCGCCGTGGTACATGACTTCCTGCTCTCTGCGCCGGGCGGCAGGTGGGGTGTCTTCTTCTTCATCATGTTCATCTGCTTCATACTGGGCATGTTCATCGACTGGATAGGCATCGTGTTCATCATGGTGCCGATCATCACGCCCGTCGGCGAGGCCCTCGGATTCGATCCGCTGTGGTTCGGCATGATGATCTGCGTCAACCTGCAGATGTCTTTCCTGACGCCGCCGTTCGCCTACGCCATCTTCTTCGTACGGGCTGCATCCCCACCCGAGTTCGGAGTGGATACCAGTGACGTCATCCGGGGCGTCATCCCCTACATCTTCCTTATCATGGTCGGCCTTGTGCTGTGTATCATCTTCCCGCAGCTCATCCTCTGGCTTCCGAACCAGATGCTGTGACGTGCCTGATTCCATTTCCGACGGGGGCGGCTCCTCAGGGGGCCGCCCCTTCTTCATTGCAGGTCACCTCTTATCCTGTTCTGCCGGGACGGCCGCGGTAGCGGACCAGTCCCACAGGGAACCGGGCAGTATTCGCGCATTACCGGCCCGCGAGTATTGACATTCGAAGAACTGCCTTTCAATACCGGACCAAGCTCCCCACTCAATAGACCCCGTTTCATCCGATGTCTCCATGGCAGGAGGGCATCATGCGGTGAATGGCTGCGGGCGGCCTATCACGAGTGGATAAAAGGGCAAGAAGGTGAAAGGAATGCCTAAGCGAATCCTGTTCGCATTGGCAGCTATACTGCTCGTATTCCGCATAGTCGCCATCGGCTGTGCTGTCGAGGAAGCGGCTCCGCCAGCCGCTGGAGAGGATGAGGCACCCGCGGAGAAGCAAGAAGATGCACCGGCCGCTCAGGAAGAGGAGCCCATCTACTGAATGGGCCAGTCGTCACTTCCTGCGGGCAACCCTCGACCGAAGGTCTCGAGAGGATCTCGGCAACCATTCTGACTGCCAGTAACGGCAGATTCGTGATGGAGGCCAAGCCTGCAGGCGCTGTGTGTCCGGCTACCGAGGAGTAGAAGAACGTCAACAGCGGCGTTCTTGATTTCTGCGCAGGCGGCGGCTCCTACATGTCCGCCGACCTTCGCTTCGCGACTGCGTTCTCGCAGTTGTCGGCCGGCATGCACGCGTTGCCGAACCTCATCTTCCACAAGCGGCAAGGCGCCGCGATCATGAACAAGTGGTATGAGGACGAGGGCCGGCTCGTCTATGATATCCCGGGCGGCGGATTCCATGGCCTTCCGGAGATATGGATATCCACGAACAAGGAGCTGCACGGCCCGGAGGACCTCGAAGGCCTGAAGATGCGAGCCTCGGATGACGGCGGCAAGATCCTTGAGAAGATGGGCGTCGGCACCGTGTTCATGGCCTTGGGCGAGGTCTTCGATTCGATGCTGCGCGGCACCATCGACGCCTTCGAATGCGCGAGTCCGACACTGAACTGAGACCTTGGACTCAATTAGGCCGGCGACTACCTCTGGCTGTCCGGCGCCCGCCAGCCCTACGAGTACAATCCGTTCATCTCATCACGCCGATCGCGGTGGCAGCGGGCTTCGACCCCTTGTGGTTCGGAATGATGATCTGCGTCAATCTGCAGATGTCGTTCCTCACACCACCGTTCGCCTACGCGATCTTCTTCGTCAAAGCGGCAGCGGCTCCTGAACTTGGCATCGAGACACAGCACATCATCAAGGGGGTCATTCCGTTCATCACCATGATTGTGATAGGACTGGCCCTCTGCATTGCGTTCCCGCAGATCATCACCTGGCTGCCGGGACTGATGATCTAGTCGATTCACAATTCCTGGACTCCCGACGGGGGCTGCCTGTTGCGGTTGCCCCCGTTCTTCTGTTTGCCACGCGCCGACCGGCTGCCAGAGACGCAAATGGCTGGCGAAGTCTCTGTTGGGCACACGACACAGAGACCGGCTTTATCGACGTCGATGCCGGATATTCGCATACGAAGAGCCGCACTTAGCTGTGGGGATCTCCCTACAAGCTATTGACATCCGCAAACCCGCCTTCCTATACTGGACACGGGCTTGACAGGCTTGGCTAGCTGGTTTGTTGTCGATGAGAGGGCATCACTCGACGAACCAGTGGTGGAAGTTGAGTTCGTCGTTTAGCATAGATATTCGTAAGGGAGGTGAGAAGATGTCCAAGCGATTACTGTTGGTCCTGGCAGCGCTCTTGATGGTGCTCGGTGTTGTCGCCACCGGTTGTGCTGCCAAGGAAGCGACTCCGGAGGAAGGGGGTCCAGCCGCACCGGCCGCGGAGGTAATCCACTGGGTCGGCCAGTCCGCGCTTCCGACGGGCAACCCCCCAACGGAGGGCCTCGAGAGGATCTCGAAGAGCATTCTGACCGCTAGCGGCGGCAGGCTCGTCATGGAGGCCAAACCCGCAGGCGCCGTGTGTCCGGCAACTGAAGAGTGGAAGAACATCAACAGCGGTGTTCTTGATTTCTGCGCTGGCGGCGGCTCCTACATGTCTGCTGACCTGCGGTTCGGTACTGCGTTCTCGCAGATGCCGGCCGGCATGCCCCCACTTCCGGCGCTCATCTTCCACAAGCAGATCGGCGCCGAGATCATGAACAAATGGTACGTGCAGAAGGGCTGGAAGATCTACGATATCCCGGGTGGTGGCTTCCATGGCCTTCCCGAGATCTGGATATCCACGAACAAGGAGCTGAACGGTCCCGATGATCTCAAAGGCCTCAAGATGCGTGCATCCGGCGATGGCGGCAAGGTTCTTGAAGGCATGGGTGTCGGCACGGTGTTTATGCCCTTGGGCGAGATCTTCGAGTCCATGCAGCGTGGCGTTATCGATGCGTTCGAGTGCAGCTGTCCGGCGTTCAACTACTCGATGGGACTGCAGGAGGCGGCGAAGTACAACTACATGTCGCCCAGCCGTGCACCCACCGAGATATACGGCTTCCTGGTCAACATCGACAAGTTCAACGCGCTTCCGGATGACCTGAAACAGATTGTGGAGGAGTGCGCACAGGCCGAGGCCGTGAAGTACAACCAGATGCTGCACAGCCGCAACGCTGATGCTCTTGTCGCTATGGCGGCTGAGGGCAACATCAATCTGCCGTTGCCGGCAAGCATCAACGCGGCGTTCGCTGAGGGTGCCAAGGCGTTCTACAAGGCCGAACAGGAGAACTTCCCCGAGCTGAAGGACTACCTGTCATACTACCTGCCTTTCGCCAAGAACTGGGAAGAACTGTACGGATTCCCTTACACGGTCATGACCAGTCTCGACTAGGCGGTTTTGCTGGACGGTTTTTCGAGTAGAAGGAATCCCCCTCCGGACCGTGTCCGGAGGGGGCGTTACGGATTTGGTGATGTGGGGTTTCTGTGGTTTGTTCGGAGATCTTGGAGGTGTGCGATTGAGCCGCCTGTGAATGACGGTTGGCTCTGTAGCCCGGTGCTGGGATGAACCGATTCCCGTTTATCTTTGACTTAGGAAAATACTGTCTTGCGGGTTCGTGTGCGGCGTGTCCTTCCGTTGGTCGAGAGTGTAGTTCATGACCGCTGCGAATTCGAGAAGGAACCTAGATGAGAAAAGTTCTGAAGACGATAGACGCTGCGAATGAATGGCTGGGGGAGAAGCTGAAGTGGGTCGTGTTGTTCCTCATTATCGTGATCTGTAGCGAAGTGATGATGAGGTACGTGTTCAACCATCCCACGAGCCAGTTGCCGGTCATCATGACCTGGACCGGAACCGCGCTGTACAGTCTCGCCTTCGGCTATGTGATGCTGCACAAGGGCCATGTGAGGGTCGACGTGTTGTACACTCGGTTCTCCGACCGCCTCAAGGGTGTGATGGATGTGATACTGTGGTTCGTGTTCTTCTTGCCGGCTATCGGATCTCTCGGCTATGCGGGCTTCAATTGGATGGTCCACGCTTGGGCGACCCATGAGAGGTCCATGCTGACATACTGGTATCCTCCTATGGCGCCGGTACGGACCATCATGTTCATCGGCCTAGTCATGTTTTTTCTGCAGGGTTTGGCGACCCTCTTTCGCGACCTCTACATGGCCGTAAGGAGCAAGCCCTATGATTAGCCTTGATCCTGGAATCGTTGCAGTCTTGATGCTCGGCGGCATTTTCGTCGGGGTGTTCCTGGGATTCCCCCTTGCACTCTCCGTCGGTGGCGTTGGCATCGTCATTGGTCTACTCCTTTTTGGCCCTACGGTGGCACCCGAGCTCTACTACGGCCGGTTCTTCAGTGGTCTTGAGAATTACGTTCTACTTGCGGTGCCCATGTTCATATACATGGGGACGATGCTTGAGCATTCTGGTGTTGCCGAGGGCATGTACGATGCTCTCTACCTGTCGTTTGGTGGTGTGAGAGGTGGATTGGCTGTTACGACGGTCCTCATCGGGACCGTGCTGGCGGCATGCGTTGGTATCATCGGCGCATCGGTTACGATGCTTGCACTCATCGCTCTGCCGGCGATGATCAACCGAGGATACGACAAGAGCCTTGCCGCCGGGTGTGTTGCAGGCGGTGGCTCGCTTGGCATCCTGATCCCGCCCAGCGTCATGCTGGTTGTGTACGGCCCGATGGCCAACCTGTCGGTCGGCAAACTGTTCTTCGGTGCCTTTGTCCCCGGTTTCATGCTTTCGGCGTTGTACATCACGTACATAGTGGTACGCTGCATTCTCCAGCCCAACCTAGCTCCTCCTGTGCCTGCGTCGGAGAGAGCTGTTCCAACAAACGTGAAACTACGCAAACTGGCGAAGTCCATGTTGCCACCGACAATACTCATCCTCGCAGTGCTTGGCAGCATCTTCCTGGGAATCGCTGCACCGACCGAGGCCGCCGGCGTAGGCGCGCTGGCCGCCACATTGCTGGCCCTCGGCTACCGGCGGCTGGATTGGCATGTTCTGAAGAGGACTGCCATGACCACTGTGCGGACCTCAGGAATGGTGCTGCTAATCGGCGCGATGGCGTTCGCGTTCGTGGGCATCTTCATGCGCGCGAATTGCGACAAGGTCGTGAGCGAGTTCCTTCTTTCGGCACCTGGCGGCAGATGGGGCATGTTCGTAATCGTCATGATTATCTGCTTCCTGCTGGGCTTCCTCATTGATTGGCTCGGCATCATCTTCATCATGGTACCCATCATAACGCCGGTTGCCGCGGCAGCGGGTTTCGACCCTCTCTGGTTCGCCATGATGATATGTGTGAACCTGCAGATGTCGTTCATGACCCCGCCGTTCGCCTACGCGCTGTTCTACATCAAGGGGGCGGCCGACCCCAAACTCAACCTGTCGACTGCAGAGATCATCAAGGGCATGGTGCCCTATGTCTTTCTCATCGTGATTGGTCTGGCCCTCTGCATCGCATTCCCGCAGATTATCCTCTGGCTGCCGAGCATGATGCTGTAATCCTGTTGCCCGCGTGCATTTCTCGACGAGATAAAAACTGGGCTCCCCCTAAGGGGGAGCCCAGTCCTCTTTGTCGGTCCGTGTGGCTTGAGAGCCTACAATCCCCGCTCCTTCACCATGGCCGCCAGCCTCTCCGCCTCGCCTTCCTTCATCTTGTAGCAGTGCTCGGAGGCCGGGAAGACGCTCGCCTTGGTCTCGCCCACGAACTCGCTCACAGCTTTGACAACCTGCTCACCGAGCCTGGCGTACTGCTTCACAAACTTGGGCGTGAACACCGGGTACATGCCAAGAAGGTCGCTTAGCAGCACCGCCTGACCGTCACAGTAAGGGCCTGCGCCGACACCAATCGTGGGCACGCGTAGCTTCTCTGTGACCAGCCTGCCCGTCTCCATCGGTACCCCCTCCAGTAACACCATAAACGCGCCCGCCTCTTCAAGAGCCTGAGCATCGGCGAGGACCTTCAGGGCCGCCTCCGCCGTGTTGCCCTGGACGCGAAAGCCGCCCATCTGCGCGGCGCTCTGCGGTGTCAGGCCGATGTGCGCCGTGACCAGCATGCCGGCATCCGCGACTGCTCGTATCTGCGGGGCCATCTGCCGGCCGCCCTCAAGCTTGACGGCATCCATGCCGGCTTCCTTGAGAAAACGTCCGGCGTTCCTCACAGCGTCTTCCGGCGACGTCTGATAGGACAGAAAGGGAAGATCGCCCACCACGAACGTGTTGGGCGCTCCCTTCCGAACTGCCTGTGCGTGGTAGATCATCTGCTCCATCGTCACCGGAACGGTGCCGTCATAGCCGTACACGACGTTCCCCATCGAATCACCCACGAGTATCATCTCGAGGCCGGCCTGCTCTGCCAGCGTCGCCATCGTGAAGTCGTAGAGCGCCAGCTGAGTGAACTTCTCCCCCGCTTCCTTCATCTTCAAGAAATCAAGAACAGTCTTCTTCTTCGCCATGGATTCCTCCTTCTCAGTTCGTCTATGTTGGCCACCGGCCGGCCACCAGCCGTCTCGTGGCGGTCACTGCCTGTTCTGTGCGCTCCATTCCTCAAGACGCTCCTTCTCGCCCGGTCGCATGCCGTAGCAGTGCTCCGGCGCCGGGTACGTCCCGTTGCGAATCTCTTCGAAGAACGTTGAGAATGCAGAACTAATGTCATCCTGCAGACTCGCGTAGCGCTTCACGAACTTCGGCTTGAACATCTGGTATATGCCCAGCACGTCCATGTAATTCAGACACTGCGCGTCGCAGTCCGGGCCGGCTCCCGTGCCGATGGTTGGAATGCTCAGCCTCTCGGTGATGAGCTTGCCTGTCTCAGCAGGCAGCCCTTCCAGCACTATTGCGCTCACACCCGCCTTCTCAAGCGTCTGCGCATCCTCCAGGAGCGTCTTTGCATCCTCAAGGGTCCGTCCCTGGGCTCCGAATCCTCCCAGCGCCGAGACGCTCTGAGGCGTTATGCCGATATGCCCGTGCACCACCATGCCCGCGTCGACTACCGCCTTGACGTGGGGCGCTATTCGGTGGCCACCCTCCATCTTGACCGCGTCAACGTGGGCTTCCTTGTAGATGCGCCCTGCGTTGAACACTGTCTCCGGGATTGAAACCGAGTACGACAGGAACGGCATGTCGCCAACGATGAACGTGTTCGGCGCGCCTCGTCGTACTGCCGCCGCGTGGACAATAATCTGGTCCAGGGTGACCGGAACGGTGCCTTCGTAGCCGTACAGCACGTTGCCCATTGAGTCGCCAATGAGAATCATGTCGACCCCCGATTGCTCGGCGAGCATGGCGAACGTGAAGTCATACAAGACAAGGTAGGAGAACTTCTCGCCCGCTTCCTTCATCTTCAGAATATCGAGGACTGTCTTCTTCTTTGCCAAATGAATCCTCCACAAACAGTGTGCGGCTTCACGCCGAGAGTAGTATCCGCAGTTCTTCGGCCTTCTCCTCTGACAGAGTGCCTTTCGCGATGCCGATAGGGACGGTTTCAAGGCCAAGAGCCTTGTAGAGCGGTACAAGGGACGGCTCGCTCTCCTGGAGTGCGACAAGGTGCTTCTTGATGGTGCCGACATCTCCTCTGGCAATCGGTCCGGTGAGACATCCGGGGAAGCCCACGTTCTCGATGTTGTTGAGCGTGCCCTTGAGTATGGGCATGGAGGCCGCGGTGGCGTCCGCCTGCGAGATGCCGAAATGCTTCCACAGGTCGGTCGCGATATTGACTACCGTATACATGTAGTTGCATGCGATGCAGACAGAAGCGTGATACAGCGCCTTGTCCTTCTCGGTCAACATCATCCACCTGCCGTTCAACGACTCGACGAATCGCTTGAGGTCGCTCAGGACCGGCTCCTCGGCTTCCAGCGTGAAGGTGGAACCCGGTAGGTTCTCGAGCGACTGCTGTATGCTCGCAAACGTGTTACACGGGTGCATGCACCCGACGTTGCAGGCGGTAGCCTTCGCCGGGGCGAGCACCGCGGTTGAATTGGCTCCGCTGCAGTGTATGACAGTCTGACCGGTGTGCCAGTTCACCTGTGCAGCCACCTGCCCGATGACATCGTCCGGCGTCGTGATGAACACAAAGTCCATGTCATCTGCAAGTGACTGGGCCGTACCGTACACGCGGCATTCCTGTATGGATCCCGCGAACCGTGTGGCCTCGTCAGGCAGGATGTCCATGCAGGCGACAACCGGAAAGCCCTGTTCTGCAAGCCTCACCCCGAATGCCGTGCCAACCTTGCCCACGCCGATGAATCCGATTCTATCCATATCTGCTCCCTCCTCAGTGTGTTCGAAGGCTCTTGGTTGTGCGCGCACCGAGCTGGTCTATTTTGTGCAGCGTACGAAGCCAGGAAGCTATCATGCTATTCAGCCGCCAGGAGTCCGTTGAGAGCCTCCGCCCGGTCTTCCGACAGCGTGCCCTTGGCAAGTGCTATGGGGATGGTGGCTCTGCCGAGTGCCTTGTAGAGCGGAACAATGGAGGGCTCATGTGTCTCCAGCGCCATGAGGTGCTTCTCGATGGTTCCGATGTCACCGCGGGCTATCGGCCCGGTGAGACATCCCGGGAAGCCAACGTGTTCTATGTTCTTGAGCGTGCCGTTGAGTATCGGGAGGCATGCCTCTGTTGCCTCCGCCTGGTCGATGCCGAAGTGTTGCCAAAGGCGTGTCGCGATATCCACCAGGGTGTACAAGTAGTTGCAGCAGAACGCGCCTGCGGCGTGATAGAGGGGTTTTGATGCTGCAGGAAGCGTTGCGTAGTCACCTTCCAGGTCGGTTGCCATCTTCTTGAGTGTGGAGAGAACAGGCTCCTCGGCCTCCAGTGTGAAATGGCCACCGACGAGATTCTCGAGCGACTGCGCCAGGCTGGCGAAGGTGTTCAGGGGATGAATGACGCCGACTCCGCCGCCGGCATGTTTCACCGCTTCAAGCACGTCCACGGTATTTGCCCCGCTGCAATGCACAACGGTCTGGTGGCTACGCCACCGGACAGCTGCGGCGACTTCAGCGATGATGTCGTCCGGAGTTGTGATGAACACGAAGTCGCACTCATCGGCGAGCGACTGCGGCGTCGGCATGATGTGGCATCCAGATACCGCGCCGGCGAAACGCGCAGCCTCTTCGGGTTTGATATCCCTGCAGGCCACAACCTGATATCCACGCTCAGCCAGCCTCATTCCAAAGGCGCTGCCTACCTTGCCCACACCGATAAACCCATAGCTGGTCGTCATCGTGTGCCTCTTCTCGCACGGTGCTCGCACATGGTATGCCTCGTACGGTTTGCGGTCAATGGTCGCCAGCCACCACGTGTTGCTGCCGCAGCGAGCCTGCGGTAGAATTGCCTTCAACGCACGACTACCTCTTGGAAGGAGGACAAAGGTGAGAAGTGATGTCGTCAAGCGCGGACCGGAACGCGCCCCCCATCGGTCGCTGTTCTATGCCCTCGGCTGCACGGCGGGTGACTGGGACCGGCCGTTCATAGGCGTGATCAATAGCTACAACCACATAATACCGGGTCATATGCACCTGGACGCAGTATCTCAGGCAGTCCAGAAGGGTATTCGTAGCGGTGGCGGTGTGCCGTTCGAGATGAATACCATCGGCGTCTGCGATGGCATCGCCATGAACCACCCCGGCATGAAGTACAGCCTACCGTGCAGGGAACTGATAGCTGACTCTGCCGAGACTGTCGCCGAGGCACACCAGTTCGATGCACTTGTATTCATCTGCAGTTGCGACAAGATAGTTCCGGGCATGCTCATGGCAGCCGCACGGGTCAATGTTCCTTCGATATTCGTGAGCGGTGGCCCAATGATGGCAGGCCATGTGTTTGAGAATAATCGTGAACGTACTATCGACTTGAGCAATCTCTTCGAGGCTGTCGGGAAGACGCTGCGTGGAGACATGTCCGAAGAGGTCCTGGAGGAATGGACGCGCAATGCGTGCCCCGGGTGTGGAAGCTGCTCTGGCATGTTCACGGCCAATACGATGAACTGCATGACCGAGGCCCTGGGTATGGCGCTGCCGGGCAACGGGACGATTCCCGGTACGATGGGCCAGCGGCTGGACCTTGCGTTCCGCTCCGGAGAGCAGATTATGCAGATTCTCGCGAAGGGTATTCGGCCAAGGGACATTCTGACGAAGAAAGCCATCTACAATGCATTCGCAGTGGACATGGCCCTTGGCGGCAGCACGAATTCCGTTCTTCACGTGACGGCGATTGCACACGAAGCGGGAATAGACTACCCGCTGTCATGGCTGAACGAGATTGCTGCAGCAGTCCCGCACCTCTGCAAGATGAGCCCGGCAGGCACTCATCACTGTGAGGACCTCAATGCGGCCGGTGGCATCTACGCAGTGATGAGCCAGATATCGGACCACTTGGAGTTGGATGCGATGACGGTGTCGGGGCAGACTCTAGGTGAAGCTCTGCCGGGTCACGAAGTGAAGAACAGTGAGGTCATTCACAGCCCCGCGACTGCATACTCAGCGACGGGTGGTCTGGCTATCCTGTTCGGCAATATCGCCCCCGGTGGCGCTGTCGTGAAGGCTGGTGCTGTTTCACCTGAGATGCGAGTACACGAAGGACCCGCACGGGTCTTCAATTCGGAAGAGGCGGCGACGAAGGCTATCATGGAGCAGTCCATTCGCTCCGGCGACGTGGTAGTCATACGGTATGAGGGGCCGAAAGGCGGTCCCGGAATGCGAGAGATGCTAACCCCCACATCCCTGCTCGCAGGGATGGGCATGGACAAGGCAGTGGCACTCATCACCGACGGACGCTTCTCCGGGGCAACGCGCGGTGCGGCCATCGGGCACGTATCTCCGGAGGCTGCAGCGAGAGGGCCCATCGCCGCTCTACGGGATGGCGACATAGTGCGAATCGATATCCCTGCTCACAAGCTAGACGTAGTGCTGAGCGATGAGGAGATTGGAGGACGACTGGCGGAGTTGCCGCCCTTCGAGCCACGCGTAACCGGTGGCTACTTGAAACGATATGCCGAGAAGGTTACGTCTGCAAGCACCGGCGCAGTCTTCGCCGATTGAGGCGAGGGAACTCGGAACAGGGGAGATGGAGTGATTCCAGGAAGCGCAGACACCGCAGCAATGTGGCCCGACCTGATTGTGCGGCTTCTCATCGCGACGGCGCTTGCAGCGGCCGTTGGCTGCGAGCGCGAGGCCAGAGGCAAGGTTGCCGGCCTCAGGACTCATATCCTCATAGCCGTCGGTGCAGCAGCCTTCACTGCAGCGTCACTCTACGGATTCGCAGGGGCGGATGTGTCACGGGTCGCAGCCGGGGTCATCACGGGTGTAGGCTTC
>CAZQML010000207.1:0-14003 GCA_964594245.1 uncultured Dehalococcoidales bacterium
AGGCCTACGCAAGAAGGAACCGGCATGCTGCCCCACTTCGACGACTTCCTGCTGCAGCTCCAGGCCAACAACTACTCCCCACGCACCGTCTACAACTATGAGCGCGACCTTCGCGTCTTCGACAACTTCCTCCTTGAGAGCAAGATGGACTTTGCCCGCCTGACCAAGCGCGACGTCACCTTCTACAAGGCCTACCTTGCATCAGGCGACCGCGAGACAGCAGCCGGCGGGCCCGGAAAGATGGCCACGCTGGACGCCCGATCCGTCAACCGCATGCTCTCGGCCATCCGCTCTTACCTCAAATACCTTATCGACATGGACTTCGCCTGTCCCTTGCCGCCCGAGGCCGTCAAACTCACCAAGGCGACGAGGAAGCACTCGCAGGTCGCGGAACTCGATGCGCTCACGGCCCTGGTTGAGTCGCCGACCCAGCTAGAGTCCAACCCGAAAGTTGCCCTGAGGAACCGGGCGATGCTCGAAATGCTCCTGGCCACAGGTATGCGCATATCAGAGCTTTGCAGCCTCAAACGCAGCCAGATTGATGGCACGGGCCGCGTGTTCATCACGGGCAAAGGCAGGAAACAGCGCTTCGTGTACCTCACTCAACGCGCCACGCATCATCTCGACCGCTACCTTGCCATCCGCCTGGACTCCGCGGCTGCCCTGTTCATCCCCTATGCCGGCCGGAACGTCAATGACCCCAGACGGCGAATCTCGACCAACTATCTGCAGGAGCGCATCAAGAGCTACCGGGAGAAGCTGAGGATAAACGTCCCGACGTCGGCGCACTCCCTGCGTCACGGCTTCGCGACCTATCTCGCCGAGGAAGGCGCCAATCCCGCCGCACTGCAGATACTGCTGGGCCACGAGTCGCTCCATACAACTACGCGCTACGTGCACGCGTCCGACAAGTACGCCGAGGAGACGCAGAAGAAGTACCACCCTCGTGCGCGGGCATGAGCGTAAGCGTGACAATGTTCAACTGGGGCGGGGGGGGATGTGAAGTGGGCCAGGCAGGGTTCGAACCTACGACCAACCGGTTATGAGCCGGTCGCTCTGCCGCTGAGCTACTGGCCCGCGTAGATCCCGGACCGTGAAGACCCGGGCCAATCGGCAGCTAATGATACACCTGCGCTGAAGAGGCGCGCAACACGATGATGTTCACTGGCTCATGTCGCGTTGTGGGCACATTATGTCACCTACCGTCCGGCGACGACGCATTGCCCGGCCAAACTGTGTTGCTTTCCCTTGTCTGCCGGGGACGCGACACCGTCGCTTCCGCGCCGGCATCGGCACGCCCGCCGCTCAGTCCGCGGACAGCGCCCTGCGCAGCTCGTGGAGGCCATAGTAGGCCCCGAGCGTCCGCGCCATGTGTGGCCTTGCTCTGTAAACGCCGGTCGCTACGCGGTCCTTTGACGGCCAGACTACGGCGACCACGACCTCATCCATGGACGCGTCAGTTCCCTCGACGGCACGACCCAGTACCGCGAGCCCCACATCCGCAACGAACTGCTGCAGCGCGTCGCGCGCCATCGCAACGCAGTCCTCTTCCTTCCCTGCTGCGCGGGCATCCCTCGGCATGACGAGCGCTCCTTTGAAATATGATTCGCTGCCCGGTGCGCTTGCCAGCAACGAGGAGAGATGGCCCGCAGTAACGGATTCGGCAATCGCCAGCGTCGCCCCTCTCGACATCAGCAACGCCCCGGCAACCGATTCCTGCGTGTCTTCATCCGAGCCCCAGAGGAAGTCGCCGAGGACACGGCGCACCTCGTTCTCGACTGGCTCGATAGCTTCAAGTGCCCTGGCATCGTTGGCCGCCTTGGCCGTGATGCGGACATGGATACCGTCAATCTTCGCGTATACCCCCACCGTCGGATTGCTGGACGGCGTGAGCGGCTTGAGGAGGCTGTCCACCAACGACTCCGAGATGTTGAACAGCTTCAGCGTGCGCGAGCGGATGACGGAGTCGCTACGCTGCAGCCGCGGCTCGATTTCGCTCTCCCACATGTTATGCAGCTCAGCCGGGGGGCCAGGCATCGCGACGACACTCCGCCCTCCTCTTGTCGCCCACCAGCCCGGCGCGGTGCCTCGTGTGTTGGGAATAGCTCGTGCCGACGGGATGAGGGAAGCCTGCTTCAGGTTATTGGACGTCATCACGATTCCACGCAGCGCAAAGAAGTCGCGTAGCTGTCTTGCAAGCTCCGCGTCAACGAAGGGCGTCTCTCCGAAAAGCTCTGCAATTGCCTCTCGCGTCACGTCGTCGTCTGTCGGCCCAAGGCCCCCTGTCGTCAGGACGAGGTCCGACCGCTCAAGTGCGCGACCGAGACATTCGACGAGCCGTGCCTGGTTGTCGCCCACCGTCGTGCTGTAGTACAGGTCGATGCCCAGTCCCGAGAGGCGCAGGGCGAGGTAGCGGGTGTTTGCGTCGATTATGTCACCCAACAATAGCTCACTACCGACACAGACAATCTCAGCGCGCATACGCAGACTCCAGCATTCCCTTTATCAGTATCCCGAGGGGCGACACCCCGGTCGTAACCTGGCTTAGGCCTCACACGACGGGAGAGAGGTCGCGGAGCTTGTCCTCATCGAGAGCTGCGCGTTCACGGCTGCAGAAACAGATAATCTCGGCGAAGTTCTGGAGCTTGTTGAAATTGGCAGTCTCCATGATGCCATCATACGTGAGGTTTATCCACGGCTTCTGGTAGATCGAGGTGAACTTCTCAGACATGGCAGCGACGATGCCTCCCGGCATGCAGCCATGGGGCATCACCGAGATGACACCGGCAATACCCGGGTTCTCCATCCACTCGACGCCGCTGCCGATGCTCAGAACCGCCTCACTGCCGCACTTGGAAGAAAGCCAGAGACGCGAGTAATGCAGCAGGTGCTTGGTCGGAGGGTCTGCCTCTATCAGGCCTGCACACTGCTTCTCCACAGAGCGCTCCTGCTGTTGCTGAAGCGTCTCAAGCGCATAATTCGTGACGAGCCGCCTTATATCGCGGTCGCAGATGGCGTCCTCAACGTTCCTGTGGGATACGTATTTCATCCACTCCGCCATCGGCGAGACGATTACCTCCAACCCCGCCTCCTCACAACGTTTCACCAGGTCCGCGTTGGAGAACGCATTGGAGCGCAGGAATATCTCGCCGTTGATGCCAACGAGAGGCCTGCGGGGCAATGAAGGGTCGATGATGTCCCTGAATTCGGTCGTTGCCTGGCGCAGCAGGCCATTCACCGTATGACCGCCCTCGATTCTCTCGTTGATGGCGCTCATGTAGTGGGAGAACAACCTGTCGGCGCTACCGGGCTCCTTCTCATACGGGCGCGACCTCCAGAGCAGTTTCTGGAGACAATCAGTCGCGACACACCCGTTCCATGTGAGTTGGATGAACGAGAAGCGGCCCAGTTTGGACCCCATATCCATGTCCCGGTACCCGTTGTTCGAGACGCTGGTGCACATGGGCATGTCGATGCCAAGGTCTTTGAAGACACGCAACTGCTCACCGGCGTAGTGGCCAAACCTGCAGGGGCCGTATGCGCTGGCCATGAACGCCTGGGCCTTGACAGGCTCGTGGCCGTTCTCGTAGTGGTATTGCAGGAAACCCCCAAGCGTGACTCTGAACGGAAGGCATTCCACGCCTGAGGTGACCTTGTCTGCGTAGTGAAGCACGCGCGAGTCCGGCTCAGGCAGGACCGTGGTGTTGATGCCGTAGGCCCGCATCGCGGAGCCGATGATCTCTGCGTGCGGCGACATGTACGGAATGAGGAGAGTCCGGTCGGACTTGGTCAGCACCGGCACGACTCTGCGAATTTCCTCCGGGTTCACACTCGTCCCCTGCCCGGACTTCGAGTGCCCGACGATCGTGTCGACAAAGGCCTCAAGCCTGGTGACCAGGCCTGCCTCGGCTGCATGCTCGTCAATCTCGAGTTGCCCGAGAGGCTTCCCTCCCATGATATCTTCCACCATTCGCAGCATGAAAGAGTTCGGACCACATCCGAAATTGGTCAGGGCAAGGCCATACAGCCGGGGGTCTTCCGCCACAAGTTTCGCTGCCGAGATGTACTTGCTCTCGTAGTACCAGTACGGGCGGTCCTGGTACAGCTTGGGATCAACCTCATCAAGCGGCAGGTAGTCAAGGGGAATGGGAACAACCCCGAGTTGCGCAAGCTTCTCAGCTATGCCGAGGTTTGCCCCGGAGTCCTGCGACATGTACGACCGTGCGAAGAGCACGACACCCAGCTTGTCGCTTCCGCGAAGCTCATCGAGCACCTTCTTGCCGGCCTGAACCTGCTGCCCGTTGAAATCCTGCATCCCCTGCAACGCGGCTTGCGCCGCCTCGCGTCCCTTCTTCTTGCTGTAACCCATCTGCACGGCAACGCCCGCCAGGTTGGCGACGACATCCTCAATTCCCTGGCTGAAGTCCAGCGTCGGGATAAGCGCTCGTTCGTTGAGACCGACTGTCTGCTTGATGATATAGGGTGAAGCCTGAACCAGCGGACAGGCGTATTTCTGGTTCTCTTCCCCATCCTTGAGCCCCAGTCGTATGGCCGACGGATAGAGCACGTAGTCTGTCTGTTCAAGTTGGGCTGCGTGGCCGTGGAGTAGCTTGACCGGGAAGCATCCGTCCGTGTAGGCAAGCTCCACTGACTTCGCGATGATATCTCCCGTCGACCTGCTTGTAACAACCGGCCGGGCTCCAAGCGCATTGACAAAGCCTATTAAGAGAGGTGCATAGTCGTACACGAGCAGCGCTCTCGGTATTCCTACGGTAGGCCCGGAACCGCCGACGCCGTCTGCGCCTGCAAACAGCAGCTCTTCGCGACCATCAAACGCGGTCACCTGTCGCGCGTGGCCCGCTGCGGCGTCATACCGGTCGCAGCGGCTGCCGAAGAACGTCGGCTTGTCGTCCTGAAGCTGCATCCGCGTGATGGTGCAGTTGTTGTCGCAGCCCTTGCAGGTGAATGTCGAGAGAGCGACGTCGGAATCGATGACGCTGCGGAAGCCCTTAAACTTCGATTTCCGACCCTCTGTCTCCTCACTGGCAAGGAGCGCAGCACCAATGGCCCCGCTTATCTCCTTGTGCTCCGGGACGATGAGTTGCTTTCCCTGCAGCTCGCGCTGAAAGGCCGAAACGACGGCCTGGTTGTAGAAGACCGCCCCCGTCAGGATAACGCGGTCGCCGAGCCGCCGATTCTCCACCACCTTTGACAGGTAGTTCTTGGCAATGCCGATGGCGAGGCTCGACGTTATGACTTCGAGCGACATGCCTTCCTGCTGCGCGCGTGCCACCGACTGCGCCATGAATGAAGCGCACCTCGTTCCAAGGTCTATGGTGAATGGAGCGTCGAAGGCGAGCCTGGCGAACTGGCCGTCAGTCACGGAGATACCCAGCATCTCTGCCAGCTCGTCGATGAAGCTGCCCGTGCCGGCTGCACATGCCTTGTTCATCTGGTAGTCGACAACGACGCCGTTGCGCTTGATTACCAGCTTGGAGTCCTGCCCACCTATCTCGATGATGTCGGCATCGGGCTCCAACTCAACTGCAGCCCGAGTCTGCGCTGTTATCTCGTTCTTTATGAGGTCCGCCCCCACCAGGCTACCGACAAGGTATCGGCCAGACCCTGTGATGCCAACGGCCGAAATCTCGACCTGTCCGGCTCCCTTCTCCAGCAGCTTGCTGAAGACCTCCTTGACAGCGGTGACCGGCCGACCGGCTGTCATGAGGTAGTGCTTCGTGAGAACACGACCGCTCTCGTCCAGGACCACGGCCTTCGTGCTGGTGGACCCGATGTCGATGCCGAGGTAGCCGGTACACGGTTGCGCAACAACCAGCGGGCCGCCGGAGGGACTCTCGTCCACCCTCTCCAGTCTCGGCATCTGGTAGTACTGCTGGCTGACATCCGCGGCATCAAGCAGAACACTGTCGGAGCGCTTCCCTATGGTCAAGAGTGCTGAACCCAGCGCCTGCATATGGACAAAGTCCTCGGGCACAGTGGCAGTGGTCTCGCTCCCATTCCGCGCCGAAAACATCTCCTCCAGCGCCTTCACGATGGCCGCGTTGGCGGCAACTCCACCCAAGATGTAGATGGGCGTGGTGAAAGGGCCCTTCTTGAAGGAGCCGACCATGCGCGCCACGCTCTCACAAAGCGCGAACAGCATGGGTTCGACAGTGACGCCCTTCTGCTGCAAATGGATGAGGTCCGTCTTCGCGAATACGCTGCAGCGTGCCGCAATACGCGGAGCAGGGCCCACGCAGTTGAGCGCGAGCGTCGCGAAGTCGTCCATGTCTATGCCCAGCCGATACGCCTGCTGTTCAAGGAATCTGCCGGTCCCCGCAGCACACAGGGGATTTGACTCGACTTTCCATGGCTTGCTGAGGCCATCCTCCAGCTCGATGATGAGGGAAGACTGCCCGCCGATTTGCACAATGGTGCGTGCGTCGGGGTGTGAATGAAGAACTCCGGATGCGATAGAAAGGGAGTCGCTGTACTTTGCCCAACCCAGCTCGGCCGGAATCGTGGAGCTACCTGAGCCGGAGACACCGGCGGCCGCGATGTCGCCCAGGGACATATCGCTGCTCAGGCGGGCGATGAGCGCGCTGACAGCGGCGCGTGGACCGGTGCTGACCTTCTCCGTGTCCTGGCGAAGGGTGACCCCGCTGTCATCAACCAGACAAAGCTTGACGCTTACCGAGCCAGCATCAATACCCAGATAGTATGCCATGTGTCCGAGCGCAGATTGTAGCACAGAGCTGGCGTGAGTGCAGGGCTACGGGCTGCCAAAAGACGCCTCGCATCATTGGCCCGCGGGAGCCATTGCCCGTACGTGCGCAGCACTGCACGCAAGAACCTGCCTGCCGCTAGAGTGGCCAAGCGCCATCCTCTGTCCCCGGCCTGCCATAGTCTGGCGCCTGCTACGGCAGTCGCGCCACGTGATAGGGTCCGGCGCAGGGCGGGCCATCAGTGTAGCGCAGCGTGAGGTCGGTGAGGTCCAGGATGATTGACGAGAGCGTCTGCCACTGGTCGACTTTGGGCGAGCGCTCGTCCGGATGCCTGCAGATACTGTCGGGATAGCTGAAGTGGTCCGTAAGCGCCTCCCTGATGGTCTCCACGTTGAGATGACCACTCCGCGCGCTGAGAAGCCGCCGCAAGCGTCGGCTGCGGAAGATTGTGTCCGGCAGGGTGCTCTTGCCGGTATCGCGCACCCGGAGCATGGGCGACTCAAAGTGGTTGGCGTGGGTCACGATGCCGTCCTGCGGATAGACGAACAGGAGGTCGTTCGGTAGGTTCTCGACGTCTACGATTTCGCCACCCTGCTGCCCGATAACCATGTTCATGCTGTTCGGGCCGACGTAGGTCATGAGCATCTTGAGGGCATCCGACATCCGGGTGGAGTTCAAGATGCCCCGGAGCTTGATGAGGAAGGGCAGCCCGGGGTGGAATCCGTCGCTCTCCGTCCTTATGTAGTTGATGCAGACGCCGAGCCCCGAGGAGTTGATTCCCCTGTGACCGACGGTGCCGGCCTCGGCATGCATGACGATAGAAGGCTTGTTCTGTTGCTCAATCCGCAGAACGACGCACGTCTGCAACGCCTCTGCGCGCCAGTCCCAGTTCTGTCCCAGGATGAGATGACCGTTCTCGGTGACCTCAGGCAGAAGGCCGAAGGACGTGCAGCCGCCGCCCGAGGAATCCCTGAGTGTATTCGGGAGACAGGAGAAAGTGAGTTCGGTGCGCGCATTAAGCGCCGCTATCTCGCGGAACTCGAGCGCCGCGCCCTCGGCGATGCCACGCATCTCCTCCACCAGGTCGCCATCGTACTGCTCTACGAATGGGACGAATGCCTCCACATCCGAGAGTATCTTCTCCCGGCCCACTCCACCCATATGCTGCCACAGGTTCATGTAGAAGCGCAGATTGTCGAGGACAAGCTCTCGAACCTGCTCCCCATGCTGCCGTCCGATCTCCCGGGGACTGCCTTTGAGCTCCAAAATCGGTACGGTCATCGTGTCCTCCTTGATTGACTCCCGCCCTGGCCTGTTGCGCAGCCACCGCGGGTCTGGCTCTATAACCCTTTGCCATTGTACAGTCTGCGACCATCGTCGGCCAGTACAGCTGTTGTTGCGAGGCGCGATTGCTGGTCGCGCTCGCTTCCTGTTACAATGCACGTCTGTCGTGACGTTCGACATTGTGCAGACTCGTTCGTTGCTAGACCGCGACTTCATCAGCATGCAGACCGCAAGAAAACTCTCCGCGCACGCGAGAGTCTCCAGCAAGATAGACAGGCTATCTGCTGATTCCGCTTTTGTTGTGCTAGCGCGAGCCCAGGCCCTCGAGGCTCAAGGTGTCGATGTCGTCCACCTCGAGATAGGGGAGCCGTGCTTCGATACGCCCGCCAACATACGGGACGCGGGGCGGCAGGCGATAGCCGACGGCCTCACGAGATACTGCAATTCCCAGGGCATACTGGCGCTGCGCCAGGAGATTGCGCGCGAAGTGCTCAGAGGACGTGGCCTTGAGGTGTCCCCGGAGCGCATCGTTGTGGGCCCGGGCGCCAAGCCTCTGGTCTTCTTCTCCATCCTGGCGCTGTTGGATGAGAGCGATGAGGTCATCTATCCTGCCCCTCTCTTCCCCGTCTTCCAGTCGGCCATCGGCTTCGCCGGCGCTGTGGCGGTTCCCGTTCCCCTGCGAGAAGAGCTTGACTTCAGGTTCGACCTTGACGAACTGCGTGCGCGGATAACAGCGCACACCAGGCTCCTTGTCCTGAACTCTCCACACAATCCCACCGGCGGTGTGCTCACCGCGCAGGATGTGGAGGAGATCGCCCTGCTGGCGCGCGAAAGAGACCTGCTTGTTCTTTCGGACGAAATCTACGACCACATGTACTACGATGAACCACCTGCCAGCATTATGTCACTTCCCGAAATGAGTGACAGATGCGTGCTGGTAACAGGCTTCTCCAAGACCTACGCAATGACCGGCTGGCGTCTGGGATACGCCGTCATGCCCGAGTGGCTCGTCGAACCGGTTGTTCGACTCATCAACAGCAGCATTTCCTGCACTCCTCAGTTCGTCCAGGTCGCCGGCCTCGAAGCGCTGACAGGCCATCAGGGCGACAGCCAGGAGATGATGCGAACGCTGCGAGAGAGACGCGATATCATGGTGCAGGGGTTGAACGAGATTCCCGGGATGAGCTGTCGCGTACCCCGTGGAGCCTTCTATGCCTTCCCCAACATTCGCCGACTCGGGCTTTCCTCAGCCGAGCTGGCGACGCTCCTCCTGGAGGAGGGTGGCGTCGCCACGCTTCCCGGGACTGCATTCGGTCTGGAGGGCGAGGGGTATCTCCGCCTCTGTTTCTCAACCTCTGTTGAGAACATAGGCAAGGCGCTTGACCGCATCCGGCGCGTTGCAGCGGGCCTGTAGATTCGGTTGCTGTGTCCCGGTTGCGTCCCCTGCCCGCCGGTCAAGTTCTCTCCATACACACTTCAGCGTGTTCGCACGTCGACAAAGCACGCTATTCGGCTGACAGATTGCGGAACGCCGCCTGGACCAGTTCGGGCAGCGCCGGGTGTACGTGGACGCCTTTCGCAATCTCATCCACATGGCCGCCGGATGCCATGGCGTTGGCGACCTCCTGGACCAGCGAGGGAGCATGTGGTCCGATGACGTGAAAGCCGAGTATTCGGCGTGTGTCACGGTCCACGATTGCCTTTGCGAAGCCGTCGGTCTCCATCATGGCTTCTCCCGTCGCGGTATCCGCATATCGGGCCCGGCCGGTGAGGATATTGTGTTCCCTGGCGGCCTCCGCCGCGGTGAGCCCCACCGCAGCGAGCTGCGGATAGGAATACACTGCATGCGGTGCGGCGCTGTAGTCCATCGTCTCGTGCTGTCCCGTGAATGCGTTCCGAGCCGCGAGCGATGCCTCCAGGTTGGCAATGTTGCGGAACATGTAGCGTCCGTTGGCATCTCCCACTGCGTATATCCCGGGCATGTTGGTCTCCATGCTCCCGTTCGCTTTCACGAAGCCCCTTTCATCAGTCTGGACTCCGGTCTTCTCCACTTCAAGGAGGTCGGCGTTGGACCGCCTGCCTGTAGCCACCATGACAGTATCCACCGCCACGTCGAGGCGCGCACCCGAGCGCTTATCTTTCATTAGCAGCCGGACGTCATGTTGCCCCTTCCCAACCTCTTCAATGTCAACGTTGGTCAGCACCTGCATGCGCTTTCGCAGGGCGTCCTCGAGAAGGGCTGCAACCTCCAGCTCCTCTCCAGGTACCAGGCGTTCGGCCGCCTCGAGGAGAGTGACCGATGTACCCATCGCAGCGAAGAAGTGCGCGTACTCGACGCCGATGTAGCCTCCACCGATGATTGCCATGCTGCGCGGCGCGCTGCTGAGTTGAAGCAGCGTCTCCGTCGTCAGGTACTCGATGGAGTCTAGTCCGGGTATGGGCGGCACATAGGGCCGCGAGCCCGTCGCGATGAAGAACCTGTCTCCCCGTATCCGGGTCCCCTCGACCTCCATCTCGTACTCGCGGACGAACCGGCCCTCCCCTTCGTAGAAGTCCAGGCCCCGAAGCTCCGAGAACGCCTCGCGCATCTGCCGCTGCGCCTGCTCGACGCTGCCACGCATGCGCTCCATGATGAGGGAGAAGTCGATAGCTCTTATGTCAGCGACAATCCCCAGCTTCCGGGCTTCCTGAATCTCGACGATTCTGTCGGCCGGGAGCATGAGCATCTTCGACGGAATACACCCGAGGTTAGGACAGGTGCCTCCGAATGGCCCCTTGTCGACCAGCGCGGCCGACAGCCCTCGGAAGACTGCCTCGTAGACCACGAACATCCCCGAGCCTGAACCCACCACAACTGCATCATACTTCCTGGGCATCATACCTACCTCTGGCTCCCGCCATGGGCACACTCTCAGGCTCCGCCGGCGCGTATGGACATCTCTCGACGGTCACGAGCGAGACAGTAGTGCCTCGATGCGCGGCTTCAGCTCCCGCTCGGAAACCGCACCGACGCTCATGTCCGCAATAGTCCCCTGTTTGAAGAGCAACACAGTCGGTATGCTCATGACCTGGTACTTCTGCGATGCCAGGGGGTTCTCATCGACGTTCAACTTGCAGAATTTCACCCGACCGGCATACTCGGCTGCAAGTCGCTCGGTCACGGGCGCCATCGCACGGCAGGGGCCGCACCACGGCGCCCAGAAGTCCACAAGCACAGGAAGATGCCATTTGAGCACCTCCGTCTCGAACGTGGCATCGATGACCACCTGGACCCCCGGCTGGTCCTGCCCGGCGTCGACTCGCACGCGGATGAGTATGTCTCCCTCGATGCCGTCAGTGACCTTCAGGGCGTTTCGAAGTAGCACCGTCTGGCCGCTTCGTGTGCCAGGCGGCACCTTGACCTCGAGCCGCTTGTCATTGCGCGGGAGCACCCTTGTGACGCCCGTTTGCGCCTCCTCCGGAGACAGTCTCAACTCGTACGAGACAGCCCCAGGCATCTGGCCGTCTCCTGCTGCCGCAGCGCTCATCTCTCCACTACTCCGCAAATACCTGCTGCAACCGAGTGCAGGCCCCTACCCTTTCGTGCATTCAAACCGGGTGCCTATTCCTTGGCCTCTTCGCCGGAATCTGCAACGGCCGGCTTTGGCTTCAGTTTCAGAGTCTTCTTCACAATTTCTTTCTCGCGGTCGTAGTTGATGATACGCTGCAACATGATCTTCTGGGCCTGCACCGGCCCTGCGCCATGCCACGTTCCCACTCCGTGAAGTCCCGCCGTCCAGTTCTGAAGGTGCTTGTGTACCTTCATCACGTTCTCGGCAGGCTCATCGCCACCGAAACTGTAGAACTGCTCCACATAGGCTTTCGTCTCGGGGTTCTTCAGTTCCTTCAAAGAGGGCAGTGTAACGATAAGGCCACCGCCTATGTCTCCTGCAAGCGCCATCACGCGCCAGAATGCGTTGCATACGTTGAGCTTGGACACGTTGCCCATGAGTTCGTCCGGAAGGAACACGCCGGACCCCACCGGTTCCTCGGAGCCCTTGTAGGCTGCCGCAAGTCCGCAGGAGCGACAGGTCTCTCGCAATGTGACCATCTCAGCAAGCTCCTCATTGATGTGCGGCACGTCCTCCAGGCCCTTGTATTCCTGGACCAGCTTCGCGCTACCGATTATCTGGTTCATGAAGCCCACCTTACACGTCCCGCCACAGGTCATTCGGTGGGTTCTCGCGAAGCGGGTGACGAACTCGCCCGAGTACTGGTATTCACCGCAGTGGAATACCCTCTCCCACGGCACGAAGACGTCCTCGAAGATAATCATCGACGTTTCCCTCTGGCCGAAGAGCGGATTGCCGAGTTCCTCGATATCGTCTGCCTGTTCACGCTCAGCAGAGTAGGGAGTGTACTGACACACGAACGTGATTCCCGGCGCATCCGGCGGCGTGGCAAACGCAACTGCGTAGTCGGCTTCGTCTTTGGAGTGCGCCGACTGTGGCAGCACGACTATCTCGTGACTGGCAAACCCTCCACTGATGTTAATCTTGGCGCCCCTCACGACTATGCCTTTGTCGTTCTTCTCGACGACCTTGACCGACAGATACGGATCGGGCCACTTCTGGGCTCGCTTGTTGCGTGGGCCGCGTGGCTCGGTGAGTGCTCCGGCGACCGACAGGTCTCGAGTCTGCACCATCTTGAGGTATTCGAGAAAACGCGGGTGGTACGAAGTCCCGAGGTCTCTGTCCATCTCCCAGGTGGTACTCCAGAGAGAGTGGAAACAATCATAGCCAACACAACGATAGATGCAGGTACCGAGGTTCTCAGACGTGAAGGTGCCTGCCTCGGCCTTGCGGATGAGGTCTTCAACGCTCCTACTCACGTACGTGTACCGGTTGACCGTGTCGTTGATAAGCGGTGAATAGGCGGTCATGATATCCCGACTGGCCGGGTCCAGTGCCCATTTGTAGCTGGCCTTATTGGCCTCGACGACTGTGCGGGTGTTGGGATTATCGAGGATGTTCTCGACTCGCTTGCCGTTCATGAAGACACGGGGCTTCAACTCCTTGAGGCTTTCCTCGAACTGTTCGGGGGTCATCAGTGGCATTGTCTCCTCCTCTGGCTGTTCCGATGGCTACCTACACCCCACCGCTGGCAGGGGGAGTCGCGAAAGCCGCGACGCTAGCGCATAATGTACCATATAGGTTGTTCGACTGAGTAACCATCGGCCAGGATGCCCGCGTCCGCGAGCCTCCGGACAGTGCCCGGTCTCTTGCAGAAGAGTGTGTGGAAGCATCGAGCACGGGAACAAGTGCTCCTGGTTCTTGCAGACTGAAAGCGAAGGAAAGGAGAGACATGAGACTTGTAAGGATTGACTGGAAAGGGAACTCGAAGTGGGGCATCGCGGAAACAGACTCCGTGTTTTCGCTGGAAGGGGACCTCTACGGGGACTTCACTCGAGGAGAGCGACTTTGCGCGCTGAGTGAGGCCAAGCTGTTGGCGCCGGCGGAGCCATCAGCGATTGTCTGCTGCGGGGCCAACTATATGGCCATGATTGAGGCTGCTCACATCGCAACACCCACGGAGCCTGTCTTGTTCTTCAAGCCGCCATGCACTCTTGTCAACCCGGGCGAGGACACCTACACGTTGCCGATGGCGCACGACACGCGCTATGAGGCGGAGATATGTGCCGTGATGAAGCGCTGGGCGTGGAGAGTAACAGAGGCCGAGGCACTCGACTACGTGCTCGGCTATACGTGCGGCAACGACATGACTCTCTTTGACCTGTATCAGGGCGATGGCCGTCTGACAAGGGCCAAGGGCTACTACAAGTCAGCGCCTCTCGGTCCCGTGCTGGTGACTGACCTCGACCCGGTCGGGGTCCGCATCCAGGGACGCGTCAACGGTGAGACAACCCAGCAGGGCAACACCAGAGACCAGTTATTCAGCATGGCAAGAGTAATAAGCCACGTATCGCAATTCATGCCGCTCACGCCCGGCGACATC
>CAZQML010000208.1:0-4913 GCA_964594245.1 uncultured Dehalococcoidales bacterium
ATGGTGTCGTAAGATACGGGCAGCGCCCCGACGGACCGGGTCTCTATTTCATGGACTCGCCGGGTCGCGAAATGGAATTCCTGACAGGACTGGCTTCCGTGGGCTGCCAGGTGATGCTGTTTTCAACAGGGCTCGGTGCTCCGCAGGGTTTCCCGCTCAGTCCCGTAGTCAAGATATCCGGAAATGAGCACACCTGCAGACATCTGGGCGAGTACATCGACATCGATGTAAGCAGGATAGTCGCGGGTGATGAGACCGTGGAACACGCAGGCAACCGTGTGTATGAGAGCGTTCTGCGGGTGTTCTCCGGCGAAGAGGTGAAAGCGGAGATACTTGACTACGACGGATCGGGAGTCAACTGCAACATCTACACCCTTGGCCCGACCATTTGACACGACCGAAAGGGAAGAACTCGCCACATGTTCGATGCAGAGAAGCTGCGGTCAATCGTCGGCCAAGACTGGGTCGTCACTGATCGTCGGCAGATGGAGAGTTACCTGATTGACGAGACCTATACAGGTCTCATCGTGAAGCCGGCGGACAACGTGGTGGTCGTGAAACCGGCGAATGCGCAGGAGATCTCACAGCTCATGCGTCTGGCAAATGAAGAAGGTTTTCCTGTGTATCCTCGTGGTGGAGGCACGGGTGTCTGCGGCGGCGCCATCCCGACACGGGATGGGGTTGTTCTGTCTCTCGAGCGACTGGACAAGGTGGAGGAGATTGACAAGGGGAACCTCATGGCAGTCGTGCAGGCCGGTGTGACGCTGGCGCAACTGCTCGAGGCTGTTGAATCGGAGGGCCTGCTCTTCCCGCCGCATCCCGGTGATGAGGGCGCCCAGGTCGGAGGCCTCGTCGCCTGCAATGCCGGCGGCACCAGAGCTGTGAAATATGGAGTTGTGCGCAACTACGTGAAAGGACTTGAAGTGGTACTTCCCACGGGCGAGATCGTCACCATGGGCGGGAAGCTTCTGAAGAACAACACGGGTCTCGACCTGATGCACCTGATTATAGACAGCGAGGGCATACTTGGTATCATCACGAAGGTCATACTGCGTCTGTATCCGAAGTCTGCCGGCCCGGCAACGCTCGTTGTCTCCTTCGATGACCGCAACGCCGCTATCCGCAGCGTGCCGAAGATACTGCAGAGCGGCGTAGTCCCGATGGCGGTGGAGTACGTAGACCGCGACCTGATGGAGGCCACTGCGGAGTACCTCGGAACGAAATGGCCGGTGACGAAGGGAGTCGCGCACCTTATCGTCATCGTTACTGGAACAAGCGAGGACGATGTGTACGAGCAGTGCGAGAAGATCTCCGAGATCTGTGAGAAGAACGGCTCTGTCGACACGCTCATGGCAGAAGGCAGGGAGGAGCAGGCCCACATCCTGCACATCAGGAGCGAGACGAGCATGACCTACAAGGCCGAGACCGCTGAGATTCTTGACGTGACGGTCCCTCCTGCCGCAATCGGTGACATGATGGATGAGATCGACCGGTTGGCGGCAGAGTACGAGACCAAGATTCCCATGGTCGCCCACGCGGGCGACGGCAACTTTCACCCAACCCTCATGCTTGAGCTCAAGGAGAGGGGGGTCGTGAAGGAAGTCAAGCGTAGAATCTACGCCAAGGCAGTGGAGATGGGTGGTGTCATCAGCGGCGAGCACGGCGTCGGGAAGACACGTCTGGGCGACATAGAGATGTGTCTCGACGCGAAGTCCCTGCAACTGATGCGGGGTCTCAAGCAGCTGTTTGACCCCAACAACGTGCTGAGTCCGGACTCTGCCATCAGGTGAGTGACAGTCAAGCGGGCAGAAACGACGGAGACACGAGAAGCAAACGAGCGAGAAGGAGTGAAGAACCATGACTGATGTTGAAGGACTGAAGGCGATAGTCGGTGCCGGCTGGGTCATCACCGCGCGTGAGCAGATGGAGACCTACCTCTATGACGAGACGACACCTTATCAGCGGCTTACTCCGGCCGAGCATGTCGTGGTCGTCAAGCCCGGCACGGCGCAGGAGATATCGGAGATTCTCAAGCTGGCCAATCGTGACAAGACGCCGGTCTACCCGCGTGGCGGAGGGACGGGCCTCTGCTGCGGCGCGATGCCGACGCAGGATGGCATAGTCCTCTCCCTGGAGCGCTTCGACAAGGTCGAGGAGGTGGACAAGGAGAACCTGATGGTCACAGTGCAGGCTGGCGTGACGCTGGCCGACCTGCTGGCCGCCGTGGAAGAAGCCAACCTGCTGTTCCCTCCACACCCAGGCGACGAAGGCGCGCAGGTAGGCGGCATGATTGCCTGCAACGCCGGCGGAACCCGAGCGGTCAAGTACGGTGTCGTGCGCAACTATGTGAAGGGGCTCGAAGTCGTCATGCCGACCGGTGAGATAGTGACAATGGGCGGCAAGCTACTCAAGAACAACACGGGTCTCGACCTGATGCACCTGCTCATCGACAGCGAAGGCATACTGGGAATCATCACGAAGGCCATTATGCGACTCTATCCCAAGTTCGCGGGGACTGCGACGCTCGTGGTTTCCTATGACGACAGACATGCCGCCATCAATACCGTCCCCAAGATACTGCAGAGCGGCGTCATTCCCATGGCCATTGAGTACGTCGACCATGAGGTCATCACTCTCTCTGCCGACAACCTGGGCATGAAGTGGCCTGCTGACAAGGGCACTTCACACCTGATCCTGATTCTCGCCGGCGCCAGCGAGGACGATGTCTACTTTCAGTGCGAGAAGATATCCGACGTGTGCCAGGAGCACGGCGCCATCGACGTGCTCATCGCCGAGAGACGCGAAGAGCAGGCCGAGATTCTCAAGATGCGCAGTGAGATCTACGCGGCCATGAAACCTCTAATCGCGGGCGACACGGACATCACCGTGCCGCCAGCCAGCCTTGGAAAGATGATGGACGCGCTCGACGAGATTGCGCAGAAGTACGACACCACAATCAGGACTATCGCGCATGCGGGCGATGGCAACTTCCACCCGTACATGCTGAAGGAACTCATCGAGCGCGGCACAGCCGAGGCCGTGAAGACGGAGATCTACGAGGCAGCTATTGCTCTGGGCGGCGTTATCACGGGGGAGCACGGCGTTGGCAAGATCCGTCTGCCATACCTGCACCTCATGATGGACCCCAAGTCCGAGCAACTCATGAGGGACATCAAGAAGGTGTTTGACCCGAACAACATACTGAATCCTGGCTCTGCGATCAGGTAACGCCCCATGCATACCGAGTTTGAGCTGCCGTACGGCTCCTCTACCGTGAGGGTGAGGGTACCTGAGCGCAATCTTGCATTTGTGCTCCAGCCCCGTCACGTGGCCGGCCTCAGCGACGAGGCCGGCGCGGTGCGTGATGCTCTGCGCAACCCCCTCGGTCAGAAAGCTCTCGCCGATGCGGTGCAGCCGCACGACAACGTGGTCGTCATAGTCACGGACAACACCCGCGCCTGCCCGGACGACCGGCTTCTGCCACCGATTCTCCAGGAACTCGAGCGTGCTGTTCCGAGGGAGCAAATCACGATTGTCGTGGCACTCGGCCTCCATCCACCTCTCGGAGCGGAGGAACTGCGACGCATGCTGGGCGATGAGATTGTCGCACAGTACCGGGTTGTCAATCATGACCCCTCAAAGGTCGTGAACATCGGCGTGACCTCTCGTGGCGCGCCGGTCGACATAAACCCGCTTGTCGTAGAGGCGGATTTCCGGCTGTCCACGGGCTTCATAGAGCCTCACTTGTTTGCAGGGTTCTCCGGCGGCCGCAAGAGCATTGCTCCGGGCGTGTTCGGTCTGAAGTCAGCCTACGTCAACCATGGCTACCGAATGATTGAGCACCCCTGTGCACGAGCGGGGGTGCTTGAGGGCAACCCCATTCATGAGGATATGGTTGAGCAGGCCAGGATGGCGGGCCTCGACTTCGTGGTCAATGTTCTCCTCAACGAAGAGAAGGAAATCACGAATGTCTTCGCGGGGGACATGGTCGCGGCACACGAGGCAGGCTGTGAAGCCGCGCGCACGGTCGTTGGCGCAAGGGTCACACACAGGGTCGACATAGCCGTCACGACGAACAGTGGTGCGCCGCTTGACCTCGATCTGTACCAGACAGTCAAGGGCATGGACACTGCGTCCCTGGTGACACGAGATGGCGGCATCATCATCGCGGCTTCTTCCTGCTCCAGCGGCCCTGGCCCGCAGTCTTTCCTGGAGCTCCATCAGTCGTGCAAGAGCCCAATAGATGTATTGCAGAAGATACGCAGGGAGGAGCCCATCGGTGTCCAGTGGCAGAACCAGGTACTGGCTCGCATACAGCTTCGCAACCAGGTGATGCTGCGTTCTGAGCTCGATGACCAACTCGTGCGCAGCATGCAGCTTGAACCGGTACATGACCTGGATGAGGCGGTCGCCGCGGCCCTGCGAAGGCTTGGTGAGGATGCGGAGATCGGCGTCATCCCCGGAGGGCCACTTGTGTTGCCCCTCCTGGACGGGTAGAGCATGTCGCTTCATTGGTCAGGAGTCGGTGAAGAAGCGACTCGCGGTGCCGCCACCGTCGGAGCCGCGCGTAAAGGAGGGCTACCTGAAGCGTTGCGCCGAGGAAATCTCCTTTGCCCGCAGAGGAGCGATAGTCAGTTCATTGTCGCAGGACGTTCGTGGTGCAGGAGGGCTGAGAGTTGCCGGCGGGTCTCGCTGCGAGTATTGACTTTTGCATTTGGCCGTTCCTATACTCTGAGCGGGCCTGTTCCTGCGCTCTCATAGGGAGGCTGTTACATTCGCGAGACGGTCTTCTGCAAGTTGTCTCGTGTGGTCACTCTACCACACGTTGGTTACGAATCACGATAGGAGGTGAGAAGTGAGCAAGAAATCTGTCTGGACCTTGATTGGCGCACTCGCGATAGTCAGTTTGCTGA
>CAZQML010000209.1:0-2790 GCA_964594245.1 uncultured Dehalococcoidales bacterium
GGCGAACTTTTCGGTCACTGACAAATATGTGCTCGCGGTGACCGGGCTGTTGATGGGAACGAGCGCCGTGTTCGCCTGGTATGGAGAAACGCGTCTTGACCTGTGTCTGAGCGTCTACATCATCGAGGTGCTTGCCATCAACCAGATTTCGGTGTCTCTCAGCTCGAGGGCGCGGGAGTGCACTGGCAGAGTCGGATACGTCCTTGTCGCGTGTTTCGCGGTTATCGTCATCGCCGCGATGGTGCGAATCATCACGGGATAGGAGTGGTCCTGCCGTTGCCGAGCAGACTTGTGTCCGCGCTCCGGTGAGACTCCTCGGGAGAATGAAGAACAGGCTCACAGCCGTGGTGCTGCTGTTGGCGCTTCTCGCTACGGGGTGCGTCGCTGTCACTGACGGCGGTGTGTCGCCCCACGAGAATCCTTCGAGCGCGCGTCCCCGGTTCAATGTGGCGAGCCTCTTTCTCCACATGGGGGACGTGCTTGACTCGCTGGCGACCGGGGACTACGGATTGGCCGGCGACCTGCTCGCGTATGTGGACATCGAGAGCGCTCATATACCTGACAGCCTTCGCCATGTCTGCAGCCGCTATGTCGAGCTCTGTAGCCAGCTGACGGGGACGCTGAACAGTCTCGAGAGCGCGTTGTCGCAGGTCGAGTCGTCGCTTCAAATGAACGACGTGCAGAACGCACGTGAGGAGCTGGTCAGATGCTGGGACCTGGCGGAGGTGGCCGGGGAGGAGCTGAGTGCTCTTGAGGAGGCAACGGATGAAGTGCTGGTGGCGGTCAGCCGTCACGGGTCGGCGGCAGCGTCGGCGCAAATGACGAAGGCGCGCAATCGCCTTGAGCAGGCGCTGCTTCGTCTGCGCGAACTGACGCGGCTGTACGAAGAGAGGCTCGAGGCGACCGCGGAAGACGTGGAAGCCAGGAGTGTGCTTGTGGCGCCAAGCCTTGGCCTCGCTGCAGAGGGCGACTCAGTCTGGGTGGGTGAGGCGATTGACGTGTTCGGTTTGCTGTCTGCATCGTCTGAGGTGATGCCGGGGAGGGAAATCGAACTGTTCGTGAATGGTGTGGTTGCCGAACGATTCGTTTGCGGCCCTGACGGCAGCTTCCGCACTTCGTTTGTCCCGCGAGAATACCAATCGAGCACAGACATCCAGGCGCGCTACGCGCCGAGAGGCGCGGATACGCAGCGCTTCCAGTCGGCCAAGAGCGAAGTCGTTGCGCTGACGGTGCGTTTCCATGAGTCCAGCCTTGAGCTTGATGCACCGGGGGAGCTGCATCCGGGAAGGGCTGCACAGCTTGGTGGGGTCGTCCGTTCCCTCGGCGCCATAGAGGGCCGTCTTGTGGAAGTCCGACTGGATGACGTCGTGCAAAGTCAAACGCTCACGGAGGAATCGGGAAGGTTCGACTACACGTTGCGAGTGCCCGCCGGCATGGAAGAGGGTGAACACAGGCTTGTTGTGGGAGCGAAAGAGGACGACGGTGCAAAGACTGCTCCATGCAGTCAGTCGGTTTCAGTGAAGGTTGTGCGGGTCAGCCCCGAATTCATCATCGATTGTCCGGAGGTGGTGGTCGTTCCTGACTGGCTGGCTTTCTCCAGGGGAGATGATAGCCCGGACAGCGAGGGTGGAGGACTGTGGCTGTCGGGAACCGTGCGGTCAACTCTGCCCATCGAGTCGCCGCGCATTACCGTGCGATGGAATGACGAAGTGACGACTGTCGAGGTGACCGGGGGCGAGTTCGAGCTTGCGGTTCCGTACCCGGTGTCGCCGTGGATTGTGGGTCGATGCTCTGTACAGGCTGAAATGTTGCCGAACGAGCCGTGGCACCGACCGGCGGCGACGGAGCTCTCATTCAGTGTCGTGAATCTGTTGGTCTACGGGGCCGGGGCTGTGGCGTTCTGGGGCCTGCTTTTCTGGCTGGTTCTTGCACGCCGAAGAAGGCTGTTCGTTCTGCAGTCCGGGGTGTCTGAGGGCGCCTCTGTTGCAGCGGGGCGAGTCGCCCGGCACGGTCCGTCGGCGGACAGGGGCACTGTGTCGGCCACGGAGCCGTACCGCAGGCTGGTGGTGCACCTGTACGAGACTGCCGTTGCCCTCCTCCTGTCCTCGTCGGGCATAGTCCGCCGGCCCAGCACGACGCTGCGGGAATTCCTCGCTGTCAGCCGGGATGCGGTCGGACATGCGTGGAGGTTGCTCGCGGAACTCACTAGATTGGCCGAGGAGGCGCTGTACTCACAGCGTGAGTTTCAACGGCGTGACAGCGCGCAGGCGCGCTGGTTGGCGCTGGGGGTCAGAAGAGAGACAGGCGGTCACCCACCGAGACGGAGAAGAGGGGGAGATGGTCCCTCAGCGGGGGCCGAAGGGAGCGACAAATCCGCATGAGACTCCTCTTCTACTATGGTCGTTTTGTGCTGGTGGCCCTGGTCAGCCTTGTGCTGCTCTCCTGGGCACTCCCCGCCCAGGAGGATTTCAGCGTACTCAGCGAGCGTTGGAGTGGTCTGGCGGTGGCGGCCGAGACACTGGAGGCTCGACCCATCCTGTCCCTCGACGGGCTGGCGGAGCTTGAGTCTCCGGCGACCCTCATCATGATGCCGCGCGTTGGGCTCGAGCCGGGCGAACTCGCCCTGCTCGGGTCGTTCCTGGATGCCGGTGGTGTGCTGGTGGTGCTGGATGACTTCGGGTATGGAAACGAAGTGCTGGATGGGTTGGGGGTGGACGTGACGTTCAGCGGCGCGCAGCTTGTCGATCCGCTGTACTGTCAAACGAATCAAAACATGCCGAGGGCGGCAGT
>CAZQML010000210.1:0-6842 GCA_964594245.1 uncultured Dehalococcoidales bacterium
CAGCGCGCCTTTGGAAAGGCACAGAAGGCGAGGATATCCGACTTGGCCCTAGCAAGCGGCTCGGCCGCAGGCGACAAACGCACGCTGAGTTGCTGCACCGAACGCTCGTGCTGCAGCGGTACCTCATCGCTACCGGGTTGCCGGCACATCGTACACCATGGCCACAACCTATGGCAATCGCATGAGCACATTGCCCGTGTGGTCCAGGGAGGCGAAACTTGCCTCAACCCCTGAGGCCAGGGCCCTGACCGGACATTCCGCAACCACTGCCGGGCTTGTCCTCCGGCATCGTCACGAAGGCAGCGTCACCAGGCGGACGGCCCGTGGCCCGGTGCGTCGGCCCCACAATCGCCCAACTCATCGACCCCACCCACCTCACCGAAGCCCTGCAGAAGCGCAGGGACGAAAGCCGCCAGGACAGGTTCCCCCCGCTGTACAGCCTCGGATGGGCAATTGAGACACAGGACGTCGTACAAGTCCTGAACTCAACGCTGAAATGAGTATGGTCTCCCCGGGATTCTCAATTCGCACTGGCGTCAACTATCTCAGCATCCAAGCCCTACCTTCAGTACAGTCCTATCCATTGATTTTGGGGTGACTCCTCAGATTCGCCACTATCTGGACAATGAAAAGGCCAAGCATGATGAGTCCCCACGCCAGAGAAGTCTTCCACGGCATCACCACAAATCCATAGTTCATCGCGTAATAGAAGCCCAAATAGGGCACCAGCCATTTCCAGTTCTGCCGCCATTTCTCACGGAAGTTGATTTTGAAGACATAGTCGAATAGCCATTCCAAGAGTAGAAAGACCAGGAATATCCCCAGAAAGACACCATATTGCATGGCCTTCTGTTCCTGTACGACCAGGTAGACCCCATAGGCTGCAGGAATCGACAACAGCAGATACGACCACCCAATTCGCCGGACGAGGTCCAGTCTGTTCTTCCGAATGGCAAAGATGAAGATCAAGAACACGCTATTCACTATTCCGAGGATGAAGAAGAACAGCTCCAGCATCATGAACCACCTCCCTGGGGGCTCCTTGTAACGAGAAGGCTCACGGCATACAGGGTGTTTACTGTGAGTTCGTGGAACACCATACTCATCTCGCACCCCTGGGTCAAGACCACGGCCATCCACAGCGCAACCACCTGCCGGGTTGGTTTCAAGCATCTCCGCGAAGGCGGAATCACGGAGAAGGCGGCCAGAGGGCTCGTAGGTCGGCCACACCATCGCCAACCTCGAAGGCACGGACCTCATCGACACCCCTCACGTCGCCGGGGCCTTGCAGCAGCGCAAGCGCGAAGGGCACATCACGGACTACCTACCGCCGATGTACACATCGCACTACGTGGCGTAGAATCACGGCGCAACCCGACACACCACAGACCCGCAAGCACACGGACGAACAACCACATCGCTGCACGGACAATGAAGCAGGGCGCACACATCGAGGTCCATGACCTCGTCAAGAAGTACGGCAACGTGACAGCCGTCGACGGAATTTCCTTCTCCGTCGCAGCGGGCGAGGTGTTCGGCTTTCTCGGCCCGAACGGGGCCGGCAAGACCACAACCATCAACATGCTCACCGGCCTCGCGCGTCCTTCGGGAGGCGAGATACGGGTGGGAGGCATTGACTGCACGCGCCACCCGAAGGCCGCACAGCACCTCATGGGCATCGTGCCTGACGACAGCAACCTGTATCCGGAACTCACCGGCTTCCAGAACCTCTGCTTCTGTGGGGCCATCTACGGTATGCCCAGAGTGGAGCGAGAGGACCGGGCAATGGAGCTGCTGGACCTATTCGGACTGACCGCCGCATCACAGCGCAAGTTCGCCGCCTACTCACGGGGAATGAAGCGCAGGCTCACCATCGCCGCCGGCATCATGCATCGTCCACCACTCCTCTTCCTCGACGAGCCGACTACCGGCATCGACGTGGCGAGCATGCGACAGGTCCGCCAGCTCATAGACGAACTCAACCGCAACGGGACAACCATCTTCCTCACCACTCACTACATCGAAGAGGCGGAACGGCTATGCACACGTATCGCCTTCATCGTCTCGGGCCGCATCGTGCGTGAAGACAGGGTGGAGAACCTGATGCGCCTGACAGAAGGACGGCACATCGTGGAGTTCGTCGTCAAAGGAGCCACGCCGCAGGTCGCCACACAGCTCTCCGCCGCCTTCCCGGGCGCGGATACAGAGATGGTGTCCGGCACTATGCTCCGCGTGAGCGCGGGCAGCCCGATCCGCGTGGGCTCCCTTGTGGTCTTCCTTGAGGAGCATGGACTGGAGGTGGCCGAGGCACGGGAAGTCCGCCCCTCACTTGAAGACGTCTTCGTGTGGGTCACCGGTCTCGATACACAGGAAATGAAGCGGGAGAAGGAGCGCATGGGAGGAGGAGGCGGATGAAATATCGGATTGCCTTCTTGAGCATCCTCCTGAAGGACATGCGCGCCTATTACCTGAAGCCTCCGAACATAAGCTGGGGCATCATCTTTCCGCTCGCGTGGACCGGCATGTTCTTCATCAAGTCCGGCACCGGACTTGAGGGCGTACGTGCGCTACTGCCCGGAGTGATGGCCATATCCATACTCTTTGGCACGACCTCGATGCTGGCCGTCACAGTGACGTTCGAGAAGAAAGGCCGCTCGTTCGAGCGTCTTCTGCTGGCTCCCATCCCGCTCGAGTTACTCATGCTGGCAAAGACATCCGGCGCCATCCTCTTCGGTACCGTGAATGCGTTCGTGCCAGTGCTGCTCGCGAGCGCCATTGCCGACCTGTCAGGCGTGGCGTGGGGTGTGGTGCTCCCGGCCATCATTCTCATCGCGATGACCTCGACCTTCCTTGGCCTGTTCGTTGCCGTGTCAGTGAGCGAGGTATTCGAGGCGCAGACCTTCTCCAACTTCATCCGCTTCCCAATGATCTTCCTCTGCGGCCTGTTCTTCCCCATCGCCATGCTACCCGCCTTCCTGCAGCCGCTGTCATACCTACTCCCACTCACGTACGGCGCAGACATCCTCCACGGGGCCATGAGCGGATCCGCGATTATGACTGCGCCGCTTGATTTCTCGCTGCTGGGAGCGTTCTGCGCGGCCCTGTTCGTGCTGAGTCTGCAACTCATCAAACGACGGTGGATACTCTAGTGTGCCGACGGGCCGCACACCGCTGTCTAACGCTTCTCGGATAACGTAACGGCACACCGAAGTCACTCAACATGAGTACCAGGGGCGACAGGCGGACCGCCGGCGGGCTCATGCGTGGGCCGTACCATCGCCGACCTCGATAACTATCACGCCATGCATCGCTGAAGCCCTGCAGCAGCGCAAGCGCGAAGGGGATTGTCCCGAAGAGGGGATTGAGTTGAGACTCAGACCCTACGAAGACATGAGGTAGAAGTGCCCGACGTTCTTCGATTTCGGGCAAACAGCTAGTCCCGGTCCGGCGGATGTTGCCAATCGGGCCTGGGAGGCCAAGGCATGTCGTCAGGAGGCCACGGCCAATCGTCAGGAGCTTCGGTCATATCATAGGGCCAGCGTCGGAAGAACGGGCGACGGTGACCGAACCATGGCGATGGATAACACCGCCACGATGATGAGAACCCCGACCAGGGCCACATTCCGCAACCACAGAAGCGCGCCTCCTTGACCTCATACTCTGCCACCGCAACAATCTCGTCGTCACCCTTGTAGGTCACGTAGATGTAGTAGCTGCCCCCATCAACGTCCTCATCATCTCCGCCGTCGGTCAGCTCGGCCGGCAGAGTGAAGCTGACCTTCCACTCTCCGTTCTTATCAACCTTCTCCAACTTGTCGACTATCTCGTACTGTTCAACCTCGACGTCCATCTCGTCGCCCACGTCTGCCCTATCAGAGGAGAAGTAGACCCTGACGTAGACATACACCCAGTCACCTGATGACTTGCGGTAGCTCGCATCGAAGTCTTCGCCTGAGACCCTGACATTGTCCCCAACCCCACCCTCGTACGGGTCAAGGTCGATGGACTCGCCGGCGGCCAACATCGGTGAAGGCAAGGCAGTCAGCATCAGGAGCGGGAGCACAGCACCCGCAGAGCACATTCGGACTGCAAGATTATTCTTCATCCCGCATCTCCTCAATATCCTAAGTGTACCGCAAGAAAGAGTTGGTTTCTTGTGAAGATGCAGGGGTACCAAACAGACGGTCAATTGGCTCGTGCGTCGGCCGTACTATCGTCGACGTGGAAGGCGTCAATCACGCCAACAAAGCCATATTACCGAGGCTTTGCAGTACCGCAAGCGTGAACGGGACCAGGTGAAAGGGCCGGGGACTCGGCAGAGCCTCAGCCCCGCGCAGAGATGAGCATGATGCCCCCGAATTGCACGCACGAATCCCGGGCGGCCCGGCTCCAACACGCGAGTCTTCCGTTGACAACCGTACAGCCCAAGCATACACTCGCCGCAGAACTCCCGCATCCAGGTTTGTGCCCGGTCGTTTCCGGTGAGGGTGCTGCAAGTGCCATGGGAAAGAGTCGAGGGACAGGCGGGCATTGGCATTCCTTGTTGGCTGAAGGATCATCGGTAGTACGCAGTCCCTACCACTTCTCTCAATCGTTGATGTCTGCCCGGCCGTTCGCCTGCTCACATTCCTTGCCGTGGCGTAGGCCGCCCGAGTCCGGAGTTCACGCACCCGTCAACGAGAGGGAATCCAGGTGATTCCACTGTTCGACTGCTACCCACTGCTCCAGGACACGCTTGACTACATATCGCTTGCCCAGCTCCCCACCCCTGTGCAGAAACTCGACCATCTGGGAGTCAATCTTGGAGTCGCCGACCTGTACATGAAACGGGACGACCTCAGCGGCAAGGTCTACGGTGGCAACAAGCCACGAAAGCTTGAGTTCATCTTAGGCGACGCTCTACGTTCGGGAGCGAGTCAGGTCATGACATTCGGTGCTGCAGGTTCGAACCATGCCCTGGCCACAGCCATCTATGCGAAACAGGTTGGCCTGAAATGCATCTCAATGCTGATGCCCCAGCCGAATGCCCGGTATATTCGTCGCAATCTGCTTATGGGTCAGCACTATGGCGCGGAACTGCACCTGTGCGGGGCGGAGTTGGAATCTGCAAGGAACATGCCTTTGGCCTACATGGCAACGACGTATCAGCTTCTGCGGCACACATTGAACGAGGGGCGCTTCCCCAGACTGATCCCCCCTGGAGGTTCTTCGCCGCTTGGCACTGTCGGCTTCGTCAATGCGGCGCTCGAACTGAGAGACCAGGTTGCGCTTGGCCAGATGCCGGAACCAGACTATATCTATGTCGCCTGCGGTACGCTCGGCACAGCCGCCGGACTGACCCTCGGGCTCAGGGCAGCCGGGCTCAACAGCAGGGTAGTTGCAGTACGAGTGACCAGCGAGAGTCTCGCGAATGTCGCAGGAATGACCAGGCTCATCAATAGGACCAACTCTCTTCTTCATTCTCTGGATGCCTCGTTCCCCGAATTCGAGTTCCCTGCGGAGGATATCGACATCAGACACGACTACTTCGGCAGACGATATGCACTCTTCACGAAGGAGGGCATGGAGGCCATCTCCATGGCGAAAGAGTGTGAAGGGATCAAGCTCGAGGGCACCTACACGGGCAAGACCCTCGCAGCACTTGTCGATGATGCCAGACAGGGAAGGCTGCAGGGCAGGTCAGTGCTGTTCTGGAACACTCTGAACTCAAGAGACTTCTCGGATACCGTGTCCGGCCTTGACTACCACGACTTGCCTCATCGCTTTCACCGCTACTTTGAGGAAGCAGTTCAACCCCTTGACCGCGATGGCTGATCAATCGAGCCGCGGGGCTACCGCCGGTAGGCCAGGGTGCAAGTCCAGTCAGTCCAGCGGACACCATCGCTGCAGCAACGTGACTGATGCCGGCATATGGCTGCTCGCGCATGTGGCTTTGTTCTACAGGTCCGTCGTCTTTGCTACGACAAGCCTCTGGTCACACTCATCAGGATGGAGTAGCATTGGCACCCGAAGGTACAATTCCGCCGCTATGCCGTATGGGCCCGTAGGAGAGGAGGTGGGGCACCGATGCCGGCAGCTTACACAAGCAAGACAGAACTCCTCTGGGTTTCCCTCCTGACCATCCTCTGTATCCTGTGTTTCCCGGCGAACCCGCTCGTCCTCACGGGCCTACTGGAAGTGGAAACGGTCCCCGCCCTATTCATCGCAGGTTGCGTGGTATGGGGCTTCGGCATGGTGCTGGTGATGGCGCCAATTGTCATGTTTCCACGCCGCGGCAGCGTGCCCGGAGGCAAGGCCTTTGTCGACACTACGCGACTGGTGGACACGGGCATATACGCCATAGTGAGACACCCGCAATACACAGGCGGGATATTCGCACTGTTCTTGACAACGCTGTTGTGGTATCCACACTGGCTATTCGCAGTGCTCGGCGTCGCCGGCTCGGTGCTGCTCTACTTCAGTTGCAGGTCTGAGGACAGACGCCTTGTCGAAAAGTTCGGCGACGACTATCGCGACTATATGAATAGAGTGCCCGGAATGAACTTCGTCGAGGGGACGGTAAGGTTGATGCGTCGGACGCGTGAGGGCTAGGCCCAGAACCTGCGGGGCAGAGACAGGTGCGGCGTCCCCCGAACCACAGGTGCCATCACAACCGTAAGGAGGTGATGCGTCACCGACGATGTAGACGAGTAAACCCATTGCCAGCGCACCAGCCGTCGTATACAATGCGGCAGACCGAGGCGGGGGCGTGCTATTTGCAGCGGCGACCCGGCGGAGGATATGGAAACTGAGGCAGTAGACCTCACCAAGGCTGAACGCCCACGCATCCCCGTGATGATAGT
>CAZQML010000211.1:0-4352 GCA_964594245.1 uncultured Dehalococcoidales bacterium
TGAACGCCCGGTTGACCGGGTTCGATTTCAGGCTTCCATTCGGGCTTTCAGATTAGCCAGGACCAGGTCTCCCTCTCGGTCATTCATCTTGACGATCACAGCCTCGGCCAGCTTGCCCAACACCGGAACGGGCACGGCGTACTCGATCTCGAAGGTCACCTTTGTCCCTCCCGCTTCGGGTTGGAGCATCCATGTCTGAGTGCTGTCCGTGCCACCCGTGGTCTTGCTGACAAGACGCTCATTGGCGACATACTCCACATCGTCGCTCGTACCTTCCAGGCGTATGCCGGCCATCTTGTACACCCACCGGTTGGTGGTACCGCCGTTGGGCAACCGCCGTACGTCTTTGACCTCCACCAGGCTGGGCCAGAACTCCGGCAGGTTGGCCGGTTCGCTGATGTAGCCGAAGACCTTCTCCGCAGGGGCGCTGATGGTGATGCTCTTCTTCACGCTTGCCATCTTCCCACCTCCTTGTTAGAGCCGATTGGCGCTCTGCTATCCTTTCCCATCCCGGGGACCGGCGCCTTCACCTCCATGATGACCTCGACGGCCGTGACAGTCAACACCGGGTGAGCCTGCAAGTCCTGATGAAGCCCGGGATACGATGCCGGAGTTGCGCGGAGTTCCGGGGACACCATACTCATTCCCATGAGCGAGCAAACACGACGCGCAAGACGTCCAGGCGCGCCATGCGGCTGACAGGGCCAGTGGGAGCTAGCGCAAGTCCCAATTCACGGCGCCCCAAGTCCTCTGGCCCTTCGACGTCTCAGTCCCCTTCCCGCTTGCGGCACTGCAGAGCCTCGGCGATGTGAGGGGTGTCGATGAGGTCTGCGCCTTCGAGGTCGGCGATGGTGCGGCCGACCTTCAGCACCCGGTGATAGCCGCGGGCTGAGAGGTGGAGCTGACGCATCGCCGTGTGGAGGACCTCCTTGGCGCGAGGCGTGAGCTTGCAGAAGGCCGTCACGTCGCGGGCGGGCATGTCCGCATTGCAGGTGGCCTTGCGTCCGGCGAGGCGCTTGTCCTGAATCGCACTTGCCGCCATCACGCGGGGGCGCACGTCAGCCGAGCCTTCGCCGTCGCTCGTGCCCGTCAGCTTGTCGTAGTCCACGCGCGGGACATCCACGAATATGTCGATGCGGTCCAGCAGCGGCCCGCTCACGCGCTTGCGGTAGCGCGCGATGTCCGACAGCGAGCACTTGCACTCGCGGAATGGGTCGCCGTAGTGCCCGCAGGGACATTCGTGTGAAAAGGAGTAGCAGCAAATCGAAGCTGCCAGCGACCATCCTCGGAAGGATCATGATTCGCTGTCTTATGCCGTGACCCATCAGGCCGCATGACCTCAGCCCACTCACAGAGACCAATTCCGCCCGACGTTCTGTCGTTCAGCATAGTCTGTCCTTCGCGCCACGGTCCCTCTGACTGTCGTCGCAGCTCGTTGGCTTGCCAGGCTGCCCGAGCGTGTGTGTGCCGGCCGGGCCAGCTTCTGCCGTGTGGTATGAGCTGTCATGAGTATTGACAGAAGGGAGTTGGTTTGGACTAGAATCACGCTTTCTAACTCGATGATGGAGGGGGAGATGAAGCAGAAGTCGACTGGCCCGCCCTAGGCCCTGTGTTTGGCCGCACTCTCCGCAACACCTGCGTGTGCATGCCTCTGCCCTGTTGCTGGTACCACGAATGCCAGAGTCGGGAGGTGAACTGTATGTGAGCGGTCCAAGAGATGCATTCGGGGATCAAATTAAGGAGGTGAGTTCATGACAACAAGATCAACGACGTATGCCATCCTGGCCGTAGGCTTCACCTACACGGTGACGATCTTTGGTGGTGCCTTCGCGTCGGGAAGGGAAATAATGCAGTTCTTCGGGAGATTTGGCTCCTGGGGTACGTGGGGCGCGGTCTGGTGTCTGGTACTGTTTGCCTACTTCGGCCTGGTAGGTCTCGCTCTGGCCAGACGCTGGGGGACTTTCGAGTATAAGGGATTCCTGAGGAATCTATACCGTGGCTTCCTGCCCCGCGCCGCAGCAGGCATCAGCGAGTATGTCTTCGAGATCGCGTATCTCTTCCTGTGCATACTGGTCATTGGCATTATTATCGCCACCGGTGGTTCTCTGTTCCAATCTGAATTCGGCATCCCGTACCTGGCCGCTACCGCCGTCATGGCGCTGATCATCCTGCTCGTAGTCGTATATGGCGCAAACGTTATCAGGGCGTTCAACTTCACGATTACGTGGGTCCTGCTCGCTGCGGCTGTGGTGATCTTTGTGGCGGCTTTCATACCTATAGCAGGCAAGTCAGCGGAAGTCATAGCTTCAGGCGTGGGCTCCAGCGCACCCGGTGGCTGGCTATGGAGCGGAACGCTATACACAGCCTACAATCTGCTCGGTGTCATCATGCTAATCTCTGTCGGTGAGGTGATCATAGACCGGAAGAGTGCTTTCCGGGCGGGTATCATCGGCGGACTTGGCATAGGCCTGCTGGTGCTCTTTGAGTACATTATCTGCATGGCCTACTACCCCGGCATTGTGGAGGAGACACTGCCGCTTCACTTCGTCGTCGGTCAGGCCGGGGTAGGTGCTGCCCGATATGCATACGACATAATACTGATTGGCGCTGTCCTTACCACAGGCGTCGGCGTGACCTTCCCTCCGGTAAGACGGTTCCAGACGCTGATGCAGGCGAAGTACGGCGAGAAGAATCAGTCTCTGTTCAGAATCGGCCCCGTAGTCGTCTTGCTGCTCATCGGCTACGCTCTCTCAGCCCTGGGCTTGATTCCGCTCGTGGCCAAGGGCTTCACCACGGCGGGCTGGGTGTTCACCATCGTCTTCCTGCTCCCGCTCCTCATCTTCGGATCCATAATGGTATGGAAGGGAGTAGACAAGGTCATAGGAAAGGCCGACTAGGATGGACCTGCAGCCCGTTGATGACCTGCGGCTGTATGTCCTGTCGGAGGACTGCGCCGGCTACGATACGCTCTTCTGGGCGCAGTTCGGCATCTCTTTTCTGGTGGACGTGAGGCTTGGTGCTTCCAGGCGCAGGATCCTGTTCGACACCGCCTGCGATGCAGGGCCTATCCTCCACAATATGGAGATGTTGGGGCTTGACCCGAAGGCCGTGGACCTCGTGGTGTTGTCCCATCACCATATCGACCACACGGGTGGGCTGGCAGGTGTGCTCCAGGGCATGGAGAAGCGTGCTGTGGTCATCGTGGCCCACCCGGAGGTATTCAAGATCAGCCTGATGGCCACGCCCTACGCTGACACAGAGCACTTCCCTCATCTCACCCTGGGCCTGAGTGGTGCGAACCGGAAGGAAGAGGTCGAGAGATTGGGCGGGGAGTGGGTTCTCGCCAGGGACCCCATGTGCCTCATGGCAGGGGTAACCACCACAGGAGAGATTGCTGAGGAACAGAAGGCGCCTTACGAGAAGGGCCCCTATGAAGCGCTCCGACACGTAGAGGAGGGCCGCCTGCAGCCGGAGTACATCAGAGACGAAATCGGCCTGGTGGTCAACACCCGGCAAGGAGTGGTCCTCATCACCGGCTGCTCGCACCCCGGCATAGTCAGCATGACCAAGAAGGCAAGAGATGTTGCCGGTGCGGACAGGATACACGCCGTCATTGGAGGATTCCACCTGCTGGACGCATCGGAAGACAAGATCGATGCAACGGTGCAGGGGCTACTCGACCTTGGTGTCAGCCGGGTCTTCACGGGGCATTGCACGGGAGTGTCTGCCGAGCGGAAGCTGGAGCAGGCCTTTCCCGGGGGCTTTGAGAGGATCTATAGCGGCAAGGTAATCGACTTCGGGTAGTGAGGCTGAGTGGTCGCCACCCGTGGCCCTCACTGCTTCATCATCTGTCGGGCATACCCACCTCCACCCGGATGGGTGGAGGTGGGTCACACCCAGATGAAGCCGGCACATGTCCCGTCGAAGGTAGCCGCAATGCCCGTCTTGAAGGGGGCAACCGCGAGACTCGATAGCGTCGGCAGTCTTGATTGCCCTCTCAACGAAGTCGCCTTCCTATCGGGGATGGTGGAGCTGTGGCGAAAGCACAGCGGGAGATTACGGAAACACCACGGTTGTCTACGCCAGGACGAATAGACAGTGCGCCGTTGTTGCCGTTCTAGTCGCTTTGCCTGCGGCGGCACTGCAGGGCCTCGGCGATGTGGGGGGTGTCGATTAGGTCGGCGCCCTCGAGGTCGGCGATGGTGCGGCCCACCTTCAGCACGCGGTGATAGCCGCGCGCCGAGAGGTGGAGCTGGCGCATCGCCGCGTGGAGGACCTCCTTGCCGCGCGGTGTGAGCTTGCAGAAGGCTGTCACGTCGCGGGCGGGCATGTCCGCATTACAGGTGGCCTTG
>CAZQML010000212.1:0-7886 GCA_964594245.1 uncultured Dehalococcoidales bacterium
AAGTACATCTGCATGGGGATGCTCATGATTTGATATCTCATTGCAGTCTGCGGGTTCTCATCCACATTCACCTTGCAGAACTTGAACTTGCCCTCGTACTCCTCAGACAGCTTGTCATATATGGGCAGGACCATCCTGCAAGGGCCACACCAGGGAGCCCAGAAATCGACCTCTGTCGGGAGATCGGAGTTCAGGACCTCCTGGTCAAAATCTTGATCCGTAACGTCTACAACCTTGCTCATGTTGCCTCCTCTTCCTTGATGGCCTTGAATATGGCTGGCGCCAGACTCTGCCACGTACTTGCTTGTGTTCCTGCTGCGGCAATCGACCTGAACGAAATCTTCAGGACATGGCCGGAGCCGGGTTGAGGTAGAAACACGGCAGTAAGGATAGCCAACGCCGGAGATTCCGCCAAATCGCCGGACATGCTGTCCACGCCAGTTGAGTCAGCCAGCGTGGCTGGAGTCGGCTAACCCGAGGCCTGACGGGGACGCTCCTCCATGCGGCAGACACCAGACTTGTCTCACGGGTGCGTCCGGAATACGAGGGACACTGTGCTTGCCTTCCCTGCCCTGGAAATGCGGGGACACCATACTCATTTCCGCTACCGGCGATTTTGACTCTGACGCAACGTAATGGTTTATCCTTCTGTCCATGGCGTGCTACACGGTGAAGCAACTGGCCCGCCTGGCCGGCTGGCGAACTGACGGTCGATGAATACCTCGACGTACCCAGGCACCCCGACGCTCGTGCGCGGAACGTCCCGCTAAATGCGGCACAGACTATTCAGTTCTGGAGGGCCGGACCTAGACCCGAGACGAAGAGACAAGTATGGTGTCCCCGAAATTCTAACCACCTGTCCGAATCTCGTGGACCTCCTCAAGCACCAGTTTCTGGGGTAACCTTCCTTCAGGAATTCACACTGGTGCTATTGCTTCATGGCGTCGTCATAGTCTTTCTTGGCTTTCCTTCCGGCTTCCTTATGGATCGCATCGGCTTCCGTCTTGGCCTGACGATCGACGGCCTGCTTCTTGGCCTCTCTATGGTCAATATCCGCTTGCGCCTTGGCTTCTTTGTAGACCTTCTTAGCGAGGTCGCTACGCCCCTTTGACTCAGCTATGGCATCCTGAGTGGCTACCTCTTTTTGCGTCCAGAAGTCAGTGAAGACCGCCTGGGCCACATTTGTAATCGCGTCACGGACTTTCTTAGCTTCGTTCACGGCTTCCTTGTGAGCTTCATCCGCCCGCTTCCTGGCTTCTTTGTCAACAGCCATTTTCTTGGCCTTTTCATGGACTATGTCCGCCTGCTCCTTGGCCACTTTGTAGGCCGCTGCAGACCGATCCCAGGCCTCGTCCAATAACGCCCTGGCTTCGCCATGAGTCTTTGCCTTCGGGGCTCCTGTTTCTCCTGTTTCCATTTCAGACACCTCCAGTATTCTTCCTGTTTCACCCGGGATTTCCCATTCTAAAGCGCGACTGATTCATTGGCAACCAACCATTGCCCCTGGCGATGACGGTAGTCCTGTGCTCTGGGACTGTCAATCCCCTTCCGAGGCCTCTCTGCTGCCTGCAGAACGTCCCCTATCCAGAGCTGCATTTCCACTCTCGGGCAAGCCCCTGCGCATTGCTGACCACTGAAGAGCCAATGCTTCCCCTTTGTCACTCTTGGACTGTACTGCGTGGTTGGACAGAGGTGCGGGGAAACCATACCTGTCTCCGCTTTTTGGTGGCTTGACTCTGACGCAACGTCATGGTTTATCCTTCTGTCCATGATGGTCTACACGGTGAAGCAACTGGCCCAACTCGCCGGCGTGAGCGTGCGGACGCTGCACTACTACGACCAGATTGGCCTGCTCAAGCCCACGTCCTACGGTGCGAACGGCTACCGGCAGTACGGCGAGGACGCGATTGTGCCGCTGCAGCAGATAATGCTCTTTCGGGAGCTGGGCTTCAGCCTGGACGACATAAAGGACATCACGTCGCGACCGGACTTCGACGTGCTGGAGGCTCTGCGTTCGCACCGGACCCTGCTGGAGAGGAAGGCCGAACGCATCAACGAGCTTTTGTCCACCGTTGACAGGACCATCGGGCAACTACAGGGAGAGATAGGAATGGACATCAAGGACTACTACGAGGGTTTCAGCGACGACAAGATTGAGGAATACCGCAAAGAGGTGCGCGAGCGCTGGGGAGAGGATACGCTGAGAGACAGCGAGGCCCGTGTCATGAACATGGGCAAGAAACGGTTCGCCGAACTCCAGGCCGAGGGCGGGGCCATGTTCCAGGCCATCGCCGACAACATGTCGAAGGGCGTCGAGAGCCCTGAAGTGCAGGCGCAGGTGGCGAAGTGGCGCCAGTGGCTGGAGCACTTCTATACCTACTCGGACGAGGCCGTGCTGGGGCTTGGTCAGACCTACAGCCAGGACCCGCGCTTCGCCGCGTTCTTCGAGAAATACGGCAAAGACTTCCCCGCCTTCTTCACGAAGGCCATCGAGCACTACTGCGCCAACAAGGCCGTGGAGGCATAGCCCGCGGCTATCTGAGTCCGCCCGGCGCGGGCACTGTGCTCCAGCCTACTGAACTTCCAGGAAGGTGTACCAGTCGGAGTACTTCGGATTCCTGCCGAAGGCAACCTCGCTGTACATCTCCTTGAGCCTGGCCGTCAACGGGCCTGTGTCGCCGGTGCCGACCGGCCTGTTGTCAATCTCGACGATGGGCACCACACCCGCATATGTTCCCGTGAAGAACACCTCTTCGGCCTGGTAGAGGTCGCTACGAACGAGGCTTCGCTCGAGCGTGTCCAGCCCGAGTTCATTCCTGGCCAGTTGCATGACCGTGTCGCGGGTGATACCGAGCAGGATGCTGTCGCAGGGTGGTGGCGTGATGAGGCGGCCCTTCACGACGACGAATGTGTTGGTGACGGCTCCCTCAGAGACATGTCCCTCGGGAGTGAGCATGATGCCGTCGTCAAAGCCGGCCAGGTTCGCCTCGGTCTTGGCAAGCGCGCTGTTCACATACATGCCGGTTACCTTGCCATGTGTCGGAATCTGGTGGTCGCTGACCCTTGTCCATGAGGAAGTGCAGCACCGCAGGCCTCCGGTGGTGGCGAATGGAGGCAGAACGGTCGCGACAACGAACCAGTCGTCCTCCAGGTCATGGAGCTTGACGCCGATGAATTCGGACGATTTGTAGGCGACGGGCCTGCAGTACACGGTCTGTCTGAAGTTGGTGCGCCTGACCGCCTCGACCGTGATGTCCGCCATTTCAGTCTCGTTCAATGGGAGGTGGATGTGCAGCATCTTGCAGGCGCCGAGCTGTCGGCGGTAGTGGTCCTTGACTCTGAAGAGGCAGAACCGCTGCTTCTCCTCGTCCCAGTTCGCATTTATGCCGGCAAAGGTTCCTGTGCCGTAGTGCAGCGCATGTGTCATGACGCCGACTTTGGCATCCTTTGGGTTCATGTACTCCCCCCTGAAAAAGACACATGGTTCGGGCATTGTATGTTCCTCCTTTCGCATTGTCCGCTCGGATGTCTTTCGCGTTGCGGCGGCAACCGCCTGCTGCTGCCCGGCCACATCGTCCGGCTGATTCCTGCGGCCGGACACACTCGAAAAACAAAAGACCTCCCGAAAGGGAGGCTTCCTTGGCTTTCTGTCCGTCCTGGTCTACGTCACTTCGTTTGCGGCAGCAACCTCCCGTAAGCATGGAGGGGGCGCATCATCATAGGCATGGCTTCCGAAACAGGCGCAACAGGGGTCTGAACTCTCATCATCAATCCTCGAAGGGAGCGTACAGTGTAGATACGTTGTATTCCGGTGTCAAGCTGCTGTGCCCATTTGATCATTGTGCTTGTGCAGGGGTGGAAGGATTGCGCTCCTGCCGCGAAGGCGAACAAGAGTGTACGCAGGGAGGCGAGATGCAAGTTCAACGGTGTTGACTCAATCGCGCCAGGGCCTACCGAGGCACACCTATCGCGTAGAACAACAGCAGTACCGCCACAAGACCGACAACGAACAGTCCTGCCATCATCCCTGTTTCGCGACCTGTGCCGCCATGTGGCAGCAGTGAGCCCTTGACCGGTATGAACGGCGGCATGAACATCACCTGTTTCCGGTAGTCCTCAAACCCGCCTCCAAAACGCTCTATGAGCTTGCCCTCTTCATGCATGGCCAGCAGAACGAACGCATATGACACGATGAACCAGATGACCATGTCGATGACCGACGCTCCCCAGAGTGCGAAGCCGAGCGTCCAGAGGATGATGCCCAGATGTTGTGGGTGGCGCATTGTCGCGTACAAACCAGCAGTCGTCAGGCTGCTGCGTCCCTTTGCTCTGACTACCTGGACAAGACCGACGACGATGACCGCAAAGCCGATGGCGGTCAACCCGATTACAACCGGCTCATGGGCCGGCGCGTAATGGATCGGCAGGTAGCCCTTGTGCGCGGGGTGAAGACCGAGCCAGTAAGTGATTCGCTCGACTGGCAGCATGAGTGGCAAGATCAACAGAAAGGCTCCGGACATTGCCAGCAGCGCCTGTGAGAGCAAGCTTGCATAGATAACCCATGATCCCATGTAGACACCGAGAGTTGACGACCTGGCGATGGCCGACCCGAGCAGGGACGCCACAAGGACGATGCCGAACGGGGTTACGAGTCCCACAAGTACGAGAGACCGGCCGGGCGCGGCAAGCGGTATCTGCTGGTGAAAGAGGATGTCGAGGTCGAATGCCCGAAGCCCCAGACGAACGAGTATGAAGGCGATGGCTGCCAGGACGGTGACTGCCAACCATGATTGCCATTGCTTCATCGCCCCTCCCTGCTAATGGTCACTGTCTTGTAGCGCGAACATAACTTGCCGGCTAGGGACTCCTCCTGAGTGTCTCGCTGACGTGGAATTGGAGCCAGAAGGCGTACACAAGGCAGACGATGCCTCCCAGCTTCAAGGACTCCACCACCATCAGATACACAGAGAGTCTGGCAGCCGCATCTATCGCCGCGAGTCCTTGACCGATAAAGAGGGCAGGCAGGCCCGCAACCGGCACTCGCAGGAGAATAACAACGACCATTATTGTTGTCCCGATGAGAAGAAACAGCGTGGCTCTTCCGCCATCTCGCCTCTTCAAGACCACTGCGACCACCATAGCTGCGACCCAGCCGACCAACGACGGCAGTGTCATGACGAGCTGCCCGCCGAGGAGTTGGAACACTTCTCCGGTGTCCATGGAGGCCTCCTGGAGACTGCGAAAGACGGGAACGCAGTCAGGCATCGGTTGGATGCTGCCCATTGTCATCTCCAGTCAGATGCCATGTCAACCATGTCAGACCGAGACTCAAGGTACAGGCGTGTTGACCCTATTGGCCGGACGAGGTCACACCGGCCTATTGACTACTCCGGGCGGATATGCCCAAGATGAATGCGTCGTGCAACCGGCGCATGAGCCGGATAGGCTTCGGAGTGGCAGTAGGGACTCGCGGTAGGATACGCGCGGGAGACGAGAGGCATGGCAGGAACTGAGTACTGGGTCTACGTGAACGAGGCTTCCAAAAAAGCGGAGCTGCACAAATCGAAGTGTGGCTCCTGCAAGTACGGGCGGACGATGCATGGCAAGCGGACAGCTTCAAACGACCGGTGGGAAGGTCCGTTCGACTCTCGCGACCGGGCCTGGGAGTGTGCCGAGTCGGCGGCAACGAAGTTCGGCGGTGTGCCGACGAAGTGCGCGCTCTGCCACCCGTAAGACAGTCGGCAATCTCAGTTCGCGGGTTGCTCTACCCCATCACCACCCGGTTCCTCAGTATGCCGATGCCGTCCACCTCCACCTCGATTACGTCGCCGACATCTGCATGGCGTCCGCCCTCGGGGGTGCCGGCGAAGACGACATCGCCGGGCATAAGCGGCATGAAGTGCGATGTGTGGCTGATTATCCTCGCCATGCTGAAGAACTGGTCTCTCGTGTTGCCCCGCTGTGTCGTCTCGCCGTTGACGCGCCCCTGAACGCGGACTCCAACCGGGTCGAGGTCCGTCACCAGCACGGGACCGAGGGGCGCCGACTTGTAGAATCCCTTGCCCCTCGTCGTGCGTTTATCGAGGGCAATCAGGTCGTACAGCGTCATGTCATTGCCGCACGTATAGCCAAGCACGTAGTCGAGCGCCTCGGCCTCTCCTACCTTCCATGCCGTGCGCTTCATCACGGCGCATATCTCCGCCTCGTAGCGTGTGTCGTGCGACATGGGCAGCGTGTACGTATCCTCGCCCGGGTTGCACAGCGCCTCGGGAGGCTTGAAGAAGAGCACAGGCTCCGCGGGCACCTCCCTCCCGCTTCTCTGGATGGTGGCCAGGTAGTTGCGGCCACAGCAGACGATGATTTGGGGTTCGGCCGGCGCAAGCAGCTTCGCGTCACCCTGTGAGCAGAGCCGGGGCCCTTTCGCGAAGTCACCGTAGACGTCGCCCTCCAGCGAGAACACGGAATCGCCTTCCAGTATGCCCCAGGTTGTGGTCTGCTGCCATTCGATACGTACTAGATTCATTGCGCTCCTTGCGGACGTCGCGTAAGGCAGCCGGTCGAGTAATCGTGGCAAGGGGGTTTGCTGCCGCGCAGCGCCGTGCACAATCGTATCAGTGTGTTCTGGGAGACGCGATACCTTTTTGGCTGTTGTGGCTGCCAACAGTCGTCAATACGCCATGGTCATTTTCGATAGTGCGGCACTGCCACGCCCGGATGATGCGGTGCGCAGGTGGGTCTTGACTCAGAGGGCAGGTAACAAGAGGCGACCCCTCGACGCTCTTCAAGTGAGCGCATCGAGGGGTCGTGTGGCGTCTGGCGCGTTCAGGACCTGGTGATTGGTATCTGCAGTTCCTGAAGTATCTCGTCCGGAGCCACTTCTTCGGGGTTGTTCAGGTAGAGGACCCTGTCCGGACCTGCCATCCGGTAGTTGTTCCGCTCTATCCAACTGAGCATGAACTGGTAGGCCTTGATAATGGTGTCGAATGGGCCCTTGTGCAGCACGCTTGCCACCTGTTCGTATCCTGGCACCGTACGCATCTTGATGTCGCCTGACTCTGGTACCGGGGCCGTCACCGGCAGGGCCACCTCTATGTCGACGTCCTTCTCGCGGTACTCGCTGTCGTGGCAGATGTTCATTGCGGGCCCGGCATACTGCACGCCCTGAAGTGTGCCCAGGTACCCGCACATTTCGCCCCAGAGATCGCCCTCCGAATGATAGCTGGGCATGACGCGGCGCAGACACACCGCCTGCTGGGGAGTGGTCCTTTTGATGCTTACTTCGTATTCTTCCATGGTCTTCTCCGTTGCGAGATTCTCCAACCATGCCTCGATCCGCTGCAGCCGACCTTTCTCCGTCTCGAGGGCGCGCATACTTTCGGTCCTCTTTCGTGTGAGAGCGTCGCGCAACTCCGACGGCGATGCGCCGTTCGACGTGAGCTCGACTATCTCCGTCAGCGACAGACCAAGGTCCTTCAGCACCGTAATGCGGTTCAACTTCGGCAACTGCTCAGCAGAGTAGTAGCGATACCCTGTGAAGTCATCCACCTCAACCGGCTCGAGGAGACCGATCTCGTCGTAGTAGCGCAGCGTCGAGACGGGAATCTGGCTCAGACGGGAGAACTCGCCTATCTTGAGCATTTCTCTCCTTAACTCGTATTCGGAATGATCATTCCGTTGCCAGTATGGACCCTCGAGCTGCTTGAGAGTCAAGCGGGTCCGCAGGGAAATCGGTGGCTCACGTGGCTATTCGCGAATCGGGGCTGCGTGGTGCAGGCGCAACGTTCGCCGAAGGGTTGGTCTATGTCAAGGTGGCGGTGGCGGGACTACTTCTCCATCGCCCGGGCCTTGAGCTCCTGCGGCATCTTCTCGATGGCGTACCGTAAGGA
>CAZQML010000213.1:0-9867 GCA_964594245.1 uncultured Dehalococcoidales bacterium
AGCATGTCCTCGCTCGGGAACATGAGCCCCGCGTCGACGACAACGATGTCGTCGCCACACTCCAGCACCATCATGTTCTTGCCGATCTGCCCCAGGCCGCCCAGGGGGATGAGCCGCAAGCTAGCTGGGGCAGATTTCTTCTTCGGTCGGTGGCGACGCGAAGCGGAACGTGAGGGGTGTGTTGTCGCTGGGGGATTCTGAAGCGAGTAGTTATCTGGCATAGCCATATCTAGAAGAGATCCAGTTGCCGGCCACTCCCATCGGTCCTGCCAGTGAAGCTGTCAATGTCTCTGAGCAGTTGCGGGAGCCGACGCATGTCTTCTTCAATCACCTTTCTCAGGCTGCCCTGATGAAGGGCCGCCGCAGGATGGTACATCGGGAAACACAGGACATCGCCAACCATGCGCGGCTTGCCATGCACTCTGCCGATGCTTTCGTTGCTCATGTAACGGGCCAGCGAGAATCGGCCCAGTGTCACTATCACTTTCGGCTGTATCAACTCAATCTGCCGGTCAAGCCACGGCTTGCATGCCCGAATCTCTGGGGGAAGCGGGTCGCGGTTCCCCTGAGGGCGGCACTTGATGACATTCGCAATGTAGACGTCATTGCGGGAGAGACCTATTGAGGATAGCAACTCGTCGAGGAAGGCACCGGCTGCGCCGACGAACGGCCTCCCCTCCCTGTCCTCATTGAACCCGGGCGCTTCGCCGATGAACAGAATGTCAGCATCCTCCGCGCCTTCGCCCGGCACGACCCTGGTACGCAATTGCGCCAGGTCACACGCCTGACAGCTCGCCATCTGGCGGCAGAGCTCAGTGAGAGCTGACATCCAGAGTCGATATTAGCATCACGACTACGGGTGGTCAATTGCGACCAAAGTCGCCCTCGTCATCCTCGTCGCCTTCTTCCTCTTCTTCCTCTTCGACGCTCTCCTCCTGCTCCCAGATGGGCTCGGTGAACTGGTCGATGTATGCTGCAGTCGCCTGCTTGGACACGATATCCATCTCCATCTCGGACTGCTTCGCCAGCGCCTCGAGCTCGTCTGTGTCAACCTCGATGCCGAGCATCTCCGCGAAGATGCTCAGGACAGCGAGCGCCGCCTTGGGGTGCGCCATCTGAGTCGCGAAGCCGGGAACCTCGCCCAGGAGACAGAGCCCTTCAATTCCCCTCTCCTTCGCCTTGCCAAGCACGAGGCCGTTGAGTCCCGCGATACGGAGCGTGCCTCTCAGTATCACGCTGTGTCTGCTGAATTCGTCGAGCAACTCATGCCGCGTCGCTACGCCCCAAACCTTCGTCTCTTCACTGTAGTGAATCTTCGTAATCGCGGCGGCACAGCTGTATACCCTGTTCACGCCAAGCTGCTCGGCGGCGTCAAGGACTGCGTCGACCATCTCATAGCCCTTCGATCGGGGCTGTTCCTCGCCGATGAAAAGCACGAGCCCTGTCTTCGCCTCGGCATCCTCCCAATAGTAGAACTTGCTCTCGGGGAAGCGCGGCTGCTCAACGACGTTGTCCTTCACCATCACGCCGACGGGCTCGAAGAAGTACTCCGGGCCTATCTCTCCTATCTCGTGTGCGCCCAGCTTCTCCTTCAGGTAGTGCGCCAGGATGGGCGAGACGTTACCGATGCCCGGCCATGACGCGAGCATCACGACAGTCTCGGCCTGCGGGTGTTCCGTAAGGGTAATGGTCGGGTTCTTCTCCACCTTGCGCCCAGTCATGCCGCACCTCCTCTCGCGGACACGTAGACGTCGTCACAGAGCAGCGAGGGCGTACTCAGGCCGCCACCGACCCAGCGCGCGTCATTGCCGACGGCCGCCACGCGGCTCAGGACATCCATGATGTTGCCGGCAATCATCGTGTCCTTGACTCTGCCGACTATCTCGCCCTTCTCGACTTTGAAGCCGAGCAGGACGTTGCCTCCGAACTCCCCTGCAAGCAGGTTGCCCTGGTTCGCACCGATCAGCTCTTCCACCACAAGCCCCTCTTCGATTCCGCCGAGCATCTCTTCAAATGAGTCTACCCCCTCATTCAGCACGAACGCACTCATCCCCGGCCTCACCTGGCTGCGGGCATCCGCCCGACGTCCGCTGCCTGTACTCTCCGCACCCGCCTCGGCTGCGGTTCGGAGATCGTAGAGGAATCCTCCGACGACTCCGTCCTCGATAAGCCGGATACGACGAGCAGGCGTTCCCTCGTCATCGAACGGGGCGCTCGACGGTCTGCCTTCGAGAGTTGCATCATCCCACATGGAAAGCCGGGCATCAAATACCCTCTCTCCCTGCCGATCCGCAAGCCGCGACGCCTTCTCCACGACGTTCTTGCCGTTGACGGCCACTGCCAGCGGTCCGAGCAGTGCGGCGCCAACGCCAAGTGGAGTGAACAGCACAGGGTAGCTGCCAGAATCGATGGACGCAGGTCTGGACGCAAGTTCAAGCTGCCGGAGCATCGTCTCGGCGACGATGTCGATGTCGAGGAACAGGTCACTTGAGCTGACGGCGTCGCCGACGAACAGCATGTCCGTGTCCTTGACACTTATCCCTTCCATCGACAGCCCCAGTCCGGTCTGCCGGAACGAGTTGTCGAGTCCGTTGCTGTTGATGATACGCACGCTGCCCGCATGCCGCGACACCAGTCCTTCACACTGTATGTCGTCGTAGCGACCGGTGACTTGCTCGATGACCCGGAGTCCCATCTCAATCATCGGGCCGGCCTCGAGGGCGGCCACTCTCTCGTCAAATGTGCGGACCGCCGGCAGCTCCCGGGCACCCGGAAACGTAAGCTGCGCCGGTGCGCCGAAGGACGATGTCTCGACAGCCCATGCGACCAGCTTCTCCGGACTGAAGGCTCCACTCGCGGACGAGAAGCCTATCCTTCCGCCCCGGACGAGTCTCAGCGCGACGCTGCTGCTCTGCTTCGTTTCGACCTGCTTCAGGCGGCCGGCCTCGAAATGGACGAGCCTGCTCTCCGAGCGGACCTCGAAGACCTCCGCCTGTTGTGACTCGCGCATGGCCAGCTCGAGGAGCTTCTCCATCACCGGCCTCCCACGATACAGCGGCTGATGCGTATGTGGGGGCTGCCGTTCGACACCGGCAGGGGCGACTGTCCGCCCTTGCCGCAACCACCACCCTGGTTCATCCCCAGGTCGCTCCCGATGGCATCGAGGCGCTCAAGCGTCGTGAACACGTTGCCGGTCAGCACGACTGGACGAAGCAGCTCGGCCAGCTTGCCGTTGCGTATCATGTAAGCCTCTCCCGCCGAGAACGTGAACATCTCCAGGCTCGTCTGCCCGCCGTACCAGTCCTTCACATACACTCCCTCCTGGATGCCGGCGAGCATATCGTTGAGCGACACGTCGCCGGGTTCGATGTAGGTGTTGCTCATGCGAACGATGGGGCTGTGCCGGTAGCTGATGGCGCGAGCGTTACCCGAGGGAGTCTCGCCCATACGCGCCGCTGTCTCCCGCGAGTGCAGGCGCCCGACCAGCACCCCCTCTTGTATCAGGTACGTCCGCTCGCCCGGGGTTCCTTCATCGTCGTACGCATAGCTGCCCCGAAGCGACGGCAGTGTCGCGTCATCAACAATATTGAGATGCGAGGCTCCAAACCTCCGGCCCGGCACCATCAGCTCCCTGAGCTGCGGGTTCTGATAGACAAGGTCAGCTTCGGACAGATGTCCGAACGCTTCATGCACGAACACTCCCGCAAGCACGGGGTTGAGAACGACTGTGTATTCGCCGCCTTTCACGTTCGGTGCGTCGAGGAGTGCAGCCGCGCGTCTCGCGACATCCCTCGCCTCGTCGTGGAGCGCCTCAATAGCGGCGAAATCCCCCACGCTTCCCAGGCTCACACCGGCCTGCTGTACCTCGTCACCATCGCGGGCAACCGCGGAGAGGCGGAGCGAGAGGTCGGGGACCCTCTGCTCGATGTAGCTGCCGTCCGAGGCAGCATAGCGCACGGTGCGCTCAGCATCGGCGTAGGAGACCTGCGAGCTCTGAATCCGCGGGCTGGACATGATTATGCTGTTGTACTCGTCAAGAAGCCCCTTCTTCTCTTCCAGGGAGACTGCTGCGACGCTTCGTGCAGGCAGACAGGCCACGCTGGCATCGCATGGCTCCCGCTCCGACAGCACGAGAGCCTCGCCACTCGCGTGGCGCGCGTCCTCGACCGCGTGTGCAACACTCTCGCGCAAGGCGTCGGTGTCGTTGAAGCTCGCGAAGCCCCAGCCACCGTTCACAAGTGCGCGCACGCAGCCACCGGTGTCGCTTGTCAGACTCGCGTCCTCGAGTTGAGGCCCGCGATAGCTGACACGCGTGACAGCGCGCGTCTCATGGCGCACTTCGACATAGTCGGCGCTGTGACCGCGAATGGCTTCAGAAAGACGATTTCTCATGGGGACGACACACCGGAGGGTAGTCGAAAGTCCAATTCTATCGCACGCGGGGTGGAAGGGGCAAAAGGTCTGCGGCGCTAGTCAACCCGTTCCGGCTCATCCCCGGCATCGCCTGGGATAACGTGCTCGTAGCGGATGGTGCCCTTGAGGACACAAGTCACTACGAGTCAGTTCCACCTGACTCTGAGAATCACCTGCAGGGTTTCGGCCAGCCCCTCCGCTCCACCCCTTATCTTCTCTTTCATTCCATCCTCCCTTCCCAACGACGACCAAACCTCCAGGCGGGCCTCGCAGAAACGCATTTGTAACGCCAGCCCTTCCCCGGGCGAACCAGTATGGGAGCATCATCCTCTTGCCACTTGCCTACTGCGTCCTCCCATGTCAACGGCAGGAACCTCACACTAGCTCCAAGGACCGTGCGTGGCAGGACTTCCCCTCTCCCTTTATGACTATCGTCGCGGCAACACGCGACCTTCTGGTGATGGACAGCGTGTGTAGTGGGGGCTAGAGTAAGGTTCGCTGAGGATAGGTGAAGATATGAGAACAGAAACGAAGCGGGTGCTCCCCAAAGCAGGGCTGCTGACGACAACAGAGGTAGCCCAGCTACTCAACGTGCACCCGAACACGATACGTCACTGGACCGACGCGAAGCTGCTGCCGGCCTACCGCATCGGGCCTCGCCTCGACCGCCGCTTTCTCCCCGCGGATGTCGATGCGTTCCTCAGTGCCGGAGAGAGGGTCCAGGCCACGGCATAGACCACTCTTTTCCCTTCTTTTCTTTCCGGATTCGTTCCTTCTACACTCTGCCGCTGTTAGCGTTCCCTCTCCCCTCCGAGATATACTTTTGGCTGCAGACGGGTTATCGCGTCTGTGTTGTAGTGACTTCGCAAGGAGGGCGTGCGGATGAGGTCAAGCCTGATTGGGAAGATTGAGAAGGCCAGACGATATGCGAAAGAACCGGGCCGTGTGACGTTGAGTGGTCTCACGGCCGATTTTCACGGCGAGAACGCCGAACACAAGCTCAGCTACTCCGACGGAAAGTGGAGTTGCACCTGCGCTTTCTTCGGGCAGTGGGAGACCTGTAGCCACGTAATGGCGCTGCAGGAGATGTTCAAACAGGAGCTTCCGAAAGAGGCTCTGGCATCGTTGCCCGAGGAGTAGGCAGCAGCGTAGCCCCGTGCAGGCCCGCCTCTACGCCGGCGGGCCGTCACCCCAGTGCTTGCGCACACCTTCCTCCTGCCACAGCCGTAGCACATCCGCTACAAGGTACAGCGACCCTGTCACGCAGACCATTCCATCCTTGCCCGCCAGCTCTGCCGCGCGATTGAGCGCCCTTCCCAGCTCCATCTCGGTGACCACGCTCACTCCGAGACCACAGAGGCGGGCAGCGACATCACGCGGCTCCGCCGCTCGCGCCTGCGTTGAGCGGGTCACGATGAACCGTCCCCCCAGCCTCACCAGTTCCGCCGCGGCTCCTTCGATATCCTTGTCGCCGGAGAACCCGAGCACAAGCACCGTGCGCCCACGCACCCCAAGCGCGTCGAGACTCTCAGCCAGTCTCCGCATCGAGGCAGCGTTGTGCGCCCCGTCCAGCAGCAGGAGAGGATGCTCGCTCAGCACCTGGAACCTTCCGGGCCACTCGACATCACCCAACCCTCTTGCCATGCACCTCTCATCGAGGCATAGACCCCGTCCACGAAGCACCTCCAGTGCGGTCACAGCCGTGGCGGTGTTCTCAGTCTGAAAGGAACCGGCCAGAGGAACCCGGACACGTCTCACTCCAAAGGAACCCTCCACACGGACGCTCTGCCCCGAGAGGTCATGCCTCTCAACACGCCAGAAGACATCCTCGCCGACCCGCACGAGTTGCACGTCTCTGTCACGACAGACGGCCTCAATCACCCGATCGGCCGCGGGAGGCTGGGGCGCGCTCACCACAATCGCCCCGGGCTTGATGATTCCCGCCTTCTCCCGGGCTATCTTCTCGACTGTGTCGCCCAGGACTGCGGTGTGTTCAAGGCTGACAGGAGTGATGACACAGACATCCGGCGTCACCACATTGGTCGCGTCCAGCCTGCCCCCCAAACCCACCTCGAGAACCTGGATATCAACCTTCTTTTCCCGGAAGTGGCAGAAGGCGAGGACGGTCAATATCTCGAAGTAGGTCAGGCGGCGCCGGCCCGGCTCCGCGAGAAAGGACTCCAGGTGCGGGCGGGTGGATTGCAGTACAACTTCCAGTTCCCCCGGAGAGACACATATCCCATCCACCCTGATGCGTTCGCCGAGGTGCAGCAGATGAGGAGACGTGTAGAGCCCTGTCCTGTGTCCGCACGCACTCAGCGCAGCCGCGACCATCGCCGCGACGCTGCCCTTGCCCTTGCTCCCCGCTACGTGAACCGTGCACGGCGCCCGGTGAGGGTCGTCGAGCCGGCGGAGAAGCTCGTTAACATGGTCAAGGTCATAGCCCGCCGAGGCGAAGCCAAATCCGGGAATCACCTCGTAGTTTACGAAAGACTCCAGGTAACGCTCGACGCTCGAGTAGTCCACTCTGATAGCCGCCGATTATAGCACTGCCGCTCATCGACTCCTTGCAACGTGACGGGGCGAGCCCTACAATACGAGCACTGCTCAACCGGAGGGATACGGCGTGGCACAGCAGGTGTTCTACGAAGACGTTACAGAGGGTCAGGAAATCCCCGCGCTGAAGAAACACCCGACAAGGCGTCAACTCGTCATGTGGGCGGGGGCATCGGAGGACTTCTACGAGATTCACTACGACGCCGAGTTCGCGCAGAAGAACAAGCTCGACAATATCGTCGTGCACGGCCGACTCAAGGCGGCATTCCTGGGGCAGCTCCTGACAGACTGGATAAGCCCTGGCGGCGCGCTCAAGAAGATGAGTTGCCGCTACAAGGGCACGGACCCGTCGAACGAGGATATGTCCATCAGGGGTACCGTGACGGCAAGACGCATCGAGGGCAACGAGCACCTGATCGACCTCGACATCCAGACAGAGAGGCCGGACGGGACGATAACGACACAGGGTTCAGCCACGGTATCGTTGCCATCGCGTGGCGCATAACCGGGAAGCAGTCCACTGAAGGAGGATGTCACTGTGAACGAGAGACTACTCACGCTTCAAGACATGCAGAGCTATGTCGGCACGGAGGCCAAGCCTCATGTACTGCATGTAGAGAAGGAGCTGGTCCGGCGTTTCGTGGAAGCCGTTCAGGACCCCAACCCCTTGTGGAGCGACGAGGAGTACGCGAAGGCCACCCACCACGGCGGTACAATCGTGCCGCCTCACATCTTCTGCGCAATCATGACAATCGCGCGGTGCAGCCCGGAGACCGGCAAGATACCCATACCTGTCCCGGAGGCCCCACTACCCAGAGAGAACGTTCTTGAGGGCGAGGAGACGTGGGAGTTCTTCACTCCACTGCGGGTAGGAGACGTGATTACGTCACGAACGAAGTTGACAGACGTCAAGAGACGAGAGGGCCGGCTCGGAGAGATGTTCATCCTGGTGTATGAGGCCGAGACGGTCAACCAGGACGGCGTACTCATCGCCCGAAGCACGAATACCCTCGTCACCTACTAGGCAGGAACGAAGAGGACACAATGGGTTTCAGGCGGAAGCTACGCGAGACAATGGCCCGGAACGGCAGCCTGCTGTGCGTCGGACTGGACCCCGACCCGAGGCAGATGCCGGCGGGCATGGGCATCGCCGAGTTCAACCGGGCAATCATCGACGCGACGCGCGACCTGGTGTGCGCCTACAAGCCGAACCTCGCATTCTACGAGGCAGAGGGCCTCGAAGGACTTCGTGCGCTAGAGGAGACGCTGGCATGCATCCCGCCCGACATCCCGGTCATCGGTGACGGGAAGCGAGGAGACATCGGCAACACGGCCAGGAAGTACGCGCACGCGCTGTTCGATTCCTTCGGTTTCGATGCCGCGACGGTGAGTCCCTACCTGGGCTTCGACTCCGTCGAGCCGTTCATCAGCTACGTCAAGAAGGAGACCTTCCTGCTGTGCCGCACGTCCAATCCCAGTGCAAAGGACTTGCAGGACCTTGAGATTGACGGTCGGCCGCTCTACGAACACGTGGCATTCAAGGCACTGGAGTGGAACGTGCACGGCAACATCGGGCTGGTCATGGGCGCAACCTACCCGCAGGAGCTGGCACGGATACGCCAGATCTGCCCGGAGATGAACCTTCTGGTCCCCGGCGTCGGCAGTCAGGGCGGCGACCTCGAAGAGGTGGTGAAGAGGGGAAGCGACGTGCAGGGAGCCGGCGTCATCATCAACGTCGCCAGGGCCATCCTCTACGCCTCCAATGGCCCCGATTTCGCAGCAGCGGCACGTACCGCGGCAAGCGCGCTACGGGACGAGATGAACGAACACCGCCCCCGCACATGAAGACGCCATCGGAGGAGGCGACTACATGGCGACCGACATCCAGCTCGGCGACATAGTCATCCTTCGCAAGGCTCACCCCTGCGGCAGCGCCACCTGGCAGGTCACGAGGGTCGGCGCAGACGTCGGACTCACGTGCCTCGGCTGTGGCCGTGTTGTTCTCCTGCCACGCCACGAGTTCCGCACGAGAGTGAGAAGGGTTCAGAGGCAGGCAGGTGAGCAAGGGGACATCTAGCTCCCAGGCACAGCAGGCTGCCCCACCACCAGATGCGGCCAACTGCAGTCCGGCTGTGCCTCGCTGCATCTTCCACGCGGACCTCGACGCGTTCTTCGTCTCCGTGGAGCAACTCCACGACCCGTCGCTCAAGGGAAAGGCCGTAATCGTCGGTGGCGACCCGGGAACACGTGGAGTCGTCGCCGCCGCCTCCTACGAGGCAAGGAGCTACGGCGTCCACTCTGCCATGCCGCTGGTTCAGGCACGCAGGCTCTGTCCCCACGCCATCTTCGTCCCCGTCCACTTCAAGCGCTACGTCGAGGCCTCGCAGCAGTTCATGGGGCTGCTGGAAACCATGGCGCCGGTCATCGAACCACTCGGTCTCGACGAGGCTTTCCTGGACGTCAGCGAGTTGGCAGCCGACTTCGATGCCGCCGCTTCACACGCAACGAAGCTCAAGCACCGGGTCCATGGCGAGCTCGGACTGACGGCCTCCGTTGGCATCGCCACCTGCAAGGTCGTGGCGAAGGTGGCCTCGGACTACGACAAGCCCGACGGGCTGACGCTTGTGAGGCCCGGCGATGAGGCCGCCTTCCTCTCGGAACTCGCCGTCGACAAGCTTCCAGGCGTTGGAAAGAAGACCGGCGAGACGCTGCGCGCACTGGGAGTGGAGACCATAGGGCAACTCGCTGCTCTGCCACAGGACATGGCCGTCAGCAGGATGGGGAGACACGGACAGCTCCTCCTCCACTACGCCCGGGGGCTCGACAACAGCAGGGTGGAGCCGCGCGGCGAGTCCAGGACAATGAGCAGGGAGACCACCTTCCAGACGGACACGCGCG
>CAZQML010000214.1:0-11310 GCA_964594245.1 uncultured Dehalococcoidales bacterium
GAAAAACTTGGTCCAGGCGACCTATCCCGAGACGGCCCTTCGCGAAGGGATTACCGATTCGGTGCTGGCCGAGCTGGCGGTAAACGAGGCGGGTGAAGTAACCGCCGTGACCCTCACGAAATCCGCGCGCCATCCAGGGTACGGCTTCGATAGAGCGGCGCTTGTCGCGCTCAAGCAGTTCGAGTTCGAGCCGGCCGCGCACTGGGACATCGGTGAGCGCCTGGACATCATCGACTTCGAAAGAGGAGTCAAGCTCTCCGGGAGCCGGTTCTACGTGCTCAAGGGCCTTGGGGCGCGGCTTCAGCGGGCACTCATTTCCTTCATGCTTGACCTGCACACGAAGGAACACGGCTACAGAGAGATATATCCACCGTTCATGCTCCGGAAGGAGTGCATGGTGGGCTCGGGCAACCTGCCCAAGTTCGCCGACAACCTGTACCACGATGCGGAGGAGGACTTCTGGTTCGTCCCCACTGCGGAAGTGCCGTTGACGAACCTGCACCGTGATGAGATTCTCGACGGGAGCGAGTTGCCCCTGTACTACGTGGCGTATACGCCGTGTTTCCGCCGGGAGAAGCTGGCGGCAGGCAAGGACACGAGGGGCATCAAGCGAGGTCACCAGTTCGACAAGGTCGAGCTGTACAAGTATGTGAGGCCCGACGACTCCGATGGCGAGCTTCAGACACTGCTCGCCGACGCGGAGGAGGTGCTGCAGAAGCTCGAGTTGCCATACCGCGTGGTCCAGCTCTGCACGGGAGACCTCGGGTTCGCCTCGTGCAAGACATTCGACATCGAAGTCTGGGCACCCGGGTCCGGAGAGTGGCTTGAGGTCAGCTCGTGCAGCAATTGCGGAGACTTCCAGGCGAGAAGGGCCAATGTGCGCTTTCGCGCGGAGCTTGGCTCCAGGCCCCAGTTCGTCCATACATTAAACGGCTCCGGACTTGCGCTTCCCAGGGTGCTGATCGCCGTGCTGGAGAACTGCCAGCAGGCGGATGGCTCCGTATTGGTGCCGGAGGTTCTGAACAGGTACATGTAGCCGCCAGGGTCTATCCGTGGTCCTGCGCTCCCCGAACATACGCGGGGCCGCGTGGCAGAACACGTTCTGCAAGGAGGGAGAGACATGGTGCGTTCCACTTCGCTGAGCTACGCCTATGGAAGTTCGCTTACCCCACCCATTGCACTGACTATCCCCGATTTCCTCGACCACATCACTGACAGCTTCCCCGACAACGAGGCGCTGGTTGACGTGCCCAGTGGCCGCCGGTGGACCTACTCACAGTTCAGGCAAGACTGCCGCCGGGTGGCGAAGGCCCTGATGAAGCTCGACGTAAGACGTGGAGGCAGGATCGGAATCTGGGCTACCAACTACCCGGAGTGGGTGCTCGTGCAGTTCGGCAGCGCGATGATGGGCGCCGTGCTGGTCAACATCAACCCCGCCTACCGCACCCATGAGCTTGAACACGCCCTGAGCAACTCGGAGGCAAGCGCGCTCCTTCTCATCGAGCGCTTCAAGTCTTCGGACTATGTCTCCATGTTCTACGGCGTCTGCCCGGAGGCACGCGGCTCTTCTCCCGGAGAGATACGGTCCGAGAGGCTACCGGAACTCAGGAGCGCAGTCCTGATAGGAGACCCATCGCCGCCCGGCATGTTCAGCTGGCAGCAGTTTCTTGCCCTGGGCGAGGAGCTTTCTGACGGCGCGCTCGACGAGCGCCAGGCCTCGCTGGACTTCGATGATGTCATCAATATCCAGTACACCTCGGGGACAACGGGCTTGCCGAAAGGCGCGTCGCTGACACACCGCAACATCCTCAACAACGGCTTCTTCTCCGGAGAGGGGATGCTGCTGAGCGACAAGGACCGGCTATGTGTCCCTGTGCCCTTCTATCACTGCTTCGGCATGGTGCTGGCCAATCTGGCCTGTGTGACCCACGGGGCGACCATGGTCGTGCCGGCAGAGAGCTTCGACGCGCTCGCGACGCTCCGGGCGGTGGAGCAGGAGCGCTGCACTGCGCTCCATGGGGTGCCAACGATGTTCATCGCCGAGTTGGAGCATCCGGAGTTGGACTCCTTCGACCTGAGTTCATTGCGAACGGGCATCATGGCGGGAGCCCCATGTCCTGTCGAGGTCATGAAGAAGGTCAACGAGAAGATGCACGCGCACCAGATGACCATCGGCTATGGCGAGACCGAGGCCTCTCCGCTGGCAACGCAGACGCCTGTCGACGCGGCGCTCGAAGACCGCACGGGCACCGTGGGACTGCCTTCTCCCCACGTTGAGATCAAGGTGGTAGACATGGAGACCGGAGCCATCGTGCCGTGTGCGACCCAGGGAGAAATCTGCTACCGGGGCTACAGCATCATGCGTGGCTATTACAACAATCCCGAGGCGACGGCTGAGGCCATCGATGTCGCCGGCTGGCTGCACAGCGGAGACCTCGCCACCATGGACGAGCGAGGCTACTGCAAGATTACGGGCCGGGCCAAAGAGATGATTATCAGGGGTGGCGAGAACATCTACCCGCGGGAGATAGAGGAGTTCCTGTTCGGTCACCCCAAAGTGAAGAACGTCCAGGTCATCGGAGTGCCTGACGAGAAGTACGGCGAGGAGATCCAGGCGTGGATAGAGTTGCGCGAGGGGGAGACGGCCACGGAGGACGAGATAAAGGCCTACTGCAAGGGGAAAATCGCCCACTACAAGATACCCAGGTACGTCAAGTTCGTCACCGAGTATCCGATGACGGTCACGGGCAAGATACAGAAGTTCAAGATGCGCGAGGCAGCCGTCAAGGAACTCGGCCTTGAGCAGGCCGCCCGGGTGAAGACCGCGTAGGTCCAATTACTCGCAGGACAGGAGAGAGGAGCGGACTCTGTGCCCGCCCCGACACGTGCTTCTTCGAAGCCCGACCGGCGTCACCGGCCGACCGGCTTGTTGACGAGGTTTGGTGGAGTCCGTCCTTCCAGCGCCGCAATAATGTTCTTCACGGCCACGTCTGCCATCGCGGTCCTAGTCTCCCAGCTGCCGCTGCCGATGTGCGGCGTCAACACGACGTTCGGGAGGTCTGCCAGCCCTGGGGTCAGCGCCGGCTCATTCTCAAATACGTCGAGGGCTGCCCCCGCCACCTGCTTCGCGCGCAATGCCTCCAGAAGCGCCTGCTCGTCGACCACAGGCCCGCGCGACGCGTTCACGAGGAAGGCGGACGGTTTCATGAGCGACAGCCGCCGTGCGTCGATGAGGTGGTGGGTCTCCTCAATAAGCGGAACGTGCAGTGTGACGAAGTCCGACTCCTTGAGAAGTTCGTCAATCTCCATGTAGCGGACACCCAGGGCGCGCTCCGTTTCTTTGTCCAGCGGTCTTGCGTCGCAATAGAGGACTGTCATTCCGAAGCCCTGAGCCCGTCTTGCTACAGCCTGGCCAATCCTGCCGCAGCCGATGATGCCAATCGTCTTGCCCCATACATCTCCCCCCAGCATGGAGAACGGCTTGAATCCCTCGAACTGGCCCGAACGAACATAGGCGTCGGCCTCCACCACCCTCCGCGCCACGGCCATGAGGATGGCCCACGCGAGGTCCGCCGTCGTGTCAGTCAGGACGTCCGGCGTGTTCGTCACCATGATTCCCTTCTGCGCTGCGTAGTCGGCATCGATATGGTTGTAGCCGACGCCCCAGTTGGCGACTATCTTCAGTCGTGGGCCGACGGCATCGAGAACTGCCTTGTCGACCTTGCTCCCAACACAGAGCAACGCGTCAGAGTCCACGAGTTGCGCCACGAGTTCCTGTGACGTTAGCACACGATTCTCTTTGTTGACGACGACAGTGTGCTTCTCGCGTAGAGCGTTGAGGGGGGCGTCTGGAAGCCAATAGCTCACGAATATCTTCATCTGTAGTCTCCTTCTTGTAGCGCAGTTCGCGCAATTATAGCGTAAGGTGGTTCTCAGGATATCGGGACCGCGTTCTCGATGATCTCGGCACGGGTCTGCATGCCATGCTCATCCATCTCTATCGCCACCACGTCGATGCGCCACACCTGGTCCTCCGGGTTGTCGTGTGACGCGACGTAGTCAAGCGCGCAGGTTATGAGCTTTCGCCGCTTCTGCCAGGTCACCGACTCCTCCGGGGTCCCGAATTCGGTGCTGGTCCGGCTTCTGACCTCGACGAAGACGAGACAACCCTTGACCCGGGCGACGATATCTATCTCGCCGTAGTGGCCGCGTGCGTTGGACTCGACAATCCTGTAGCCGCGCTTCTTGAGAAGCGAGCGGGCCAGTTGCTCGCCGCGCCGCCCGACCTCCGGGGCCTTCATAGAAGGCCTCCCTCGACCAGACGCACGGGCCTGAAGCTGAGGCGGTGTACCGGAGACGCGCCCCGCTCGGCAAGAAGGCTCATGTGGTCGGCGGTCCCGTAGCCCTTGTGGCGGGCGAAGCCGTAGCCAGGGTGTTGCCGGTCCAGCTCCACCATCATGCGGTCACGGGTTACCTTGGCGACGATGGAGGCGCACGCGATGGAGAGGCAGCGGCTGTCGCCCTTCGGGATTCCCTCCTGGCGGACCCGGAGTTGCGGCAGCACCATCCAGTCGACAAGCACGAACTCCGGACGCACAGCGAGACTGTCGAGCGCCGCATACATCGCTTTTCGGGTTGCCGCAACGATGCCGGTCGAGTCGATGTCCTCGCTCTCCACGACTCCGACGCCGACCGCGAGCGCGTCCCGAGCGATGAGCCCGAACAACCGTTCGCGCTGAGATGCTGAGAGCTGCTTGCTGTCGCGGACGTCCTTGTGCCATGGAAGTTCGAGGCACCAGTCCGCCGCGACGGCGCCCGCGACGACGGGACCCGCAAGCGCGCCGCGCCCTGCCTCGTCAACTCCCGCCACAGGCCAAAAGCCCTGCTCCCTGAGGGAGCTTTCCCGGGTAGTGGTCGGGGCTTGGCGGCTAGCGCGCACGCCTATCCTTCCTGTGTGCCTCGTGGATGACTCCTCCGCCGAGCACGATATCTCCGTCGTAGAACACGATTGACTGGCCGGGCGCGACGGCTCGCTGCGGCTCGCTGAATCTCACGTACGCTTCGCCGGGCGAGAACGTCACATGAGCGGAGGTTCCCCTGGAGCGTAGGCGGGCCTTCGCGTGCACGTCCATTGTGCCGTCCGGGGGCTTGCCTGCGAGCCATGACAGACTGCGAAGCGTTGCTGCCTCGCTGTAGAGCTCGTCCTCCGTTCCGACGACCAGCTTGTTTGCGCGAGCGTCGAGTCGAACGACGTACTGTGGCTCCCCGAGAGCTACGCCCAGACCACGCCGCTGCCCGACAGTGTAGAAGGGCAGCCCTCTGTGTCGCCCGAGCACTCTTGCCCCGGTGTCGACGATGTCTCCGCCAGAGAAGGAGACCCGGGACGCCATGAAGCGATGGTAGCTCCTGTCGTTGACGAAGCAGATGTCCTTGCTCGGCCTCCCTGTTGGGAGACCCTCGTCGGAGGCGATGGAGTGAACTTCCTGCCGCGTCATCGCGCCAAGAGGCAACAGGACGCGTTCGAATGCCGCGCCATCGACAGCGTAGAGGAAATAGGACTGGTCGGCCCGTTTGTCGCGCCCCCGCAGAAGTACGCTGCGTCCCGTATGCCGCTCGACCCTGGCATAGTGGCCGGTCGCCAGCCTGTCGGCGCCCCCGGAGAGCGCCTCCCTCAGCATGACCCCGAACTTGATGCTCCGGTTGCAGACAACACAGGGATTGGGTGTTCTTCCAGAGGCGTACTCGGAGCAGAACGGCCCCACGACTTGAGAAGCGAACTCCTGCACGAGGTCCACCAGGTGCAACTCGATGCCGAGACGCTGTGAGAGGGCCTGTGCTTGCTCTCGTTGCGCCAATGAAGCGGGCGTGTCTGTTAGCAGCAGGTGTATGGCACGCACCTCGTAGGGGCCCTGCTTGAGAATCAGTGCCGCAACGGCCGAGTCGGCGCCGCCACTAAGCGCGACTGCTACTCGCTGTCTCATCGAAGACCGCCGACTGTGCTCTCTTCGCGAAGGGTGCGGGAGCTAGGCCTGGTGCTGCCCGGACGAGCGCGCCTCCAGAAGGCTCTGAACCCGCCCCAATATGGACCGTGCCGTCCTGCCGGGCGGGCGCGTTGCGTCCAGTACGAGCCAGCGCTGAGGTTCCTCCGCAGCGAGGAGCTGGTAGCCCTGTCTCACGCGCTCGTGGAAGGCCAGCCCCTCCATCTCAAAGCGGTCTCCCGGCTGACCTTTTCGTTTGAGTGCCATGGCGGGATCCATGTCGAGCAGGACGATGAGGTCCGGACGGAGATCTCGAGCAGCAACAGAGTTGATTGTCTCGACAAGGTCGAGAGGCAGCCCCCGGCCGTAGCCCTGGTACGCGACCGTCGAATCTGTGAACCTGTCGCAGATGACGATGCAGTCCCTCTCGAGCGCCGGAATTATGACCTCGCGGGCTAGCTGAGCCCTTGCCGCAGCGAAGAGAAGCAGCTCGGCCTCGGGCGAGACGAGCGTGTCACGGGACCTCTTCAAGGAACGGCGTAGTTCGTCTCCGAGGGCTGTTCCCCCCGGCTCATGGGTGCGGACGACCGGATGGCCTGCCCGTTTGAGCTGCGCCGCGAGGCGCCTCGCCTGCGTGCTCTTGCCGCAACCCTCTCCGCCTTCGAACGAAATGAATAGTCCCACAGTCCTACAACAACCCCCGGACTACAGCGCCCTCTCTGGGACCGGCGCTGCCGCTCTCGTCTCCTCTCCTGCCGTTGAGCACCTCCTGCAACCTGTGGACGTAGCCAGTTCGCGAAAGGCCGGGAGAGAGGGAGCGCAGGCACTGGCGCAACTGCGAGACGTCATTGCCTTTGAGCACATAGACAGGGATGCCGAGCGCTTCGGCGTCGCGAATGCGCTGCGGCTTGCGCCTGTAGTGGGTCCGGGTTGTCAAGAACAGGTCGGAGTTCCCGACGTTGTCAACAAGCTGTATGGCTGTGCGTTCTCTCTTCGCGGCGAGTTCCAGTCGCGCCCGGTTGATGCCGAACGGAAAGACTCTGACGGACTGCTCGCGGTCCTGAAGCGCGGCCACCTCTGTTTCCTCGACTTGTGACTCGCTGCCGGACAGAGACTCGTACCGTATCTCCTTCCGGGTCCGGTCTTCGTTGTCCACCCAGCGGAACTCGGTGCGCACGGGTTTCCGGTTCAGGATGCTGTCCACGGCCTCCGAGACGTCCGCGTGGACTGACACCTTGTAGAAGTCGTGAATCTCCACGACGACGTCGAAAGTGGGAGGCGCCTTGCGCTCGAGCACGGACTTCTGCGTTCGCCTCCTGCGCGCCTCCTCGTCACCGAGCGTCACCGACTGAGTTCCGCCCACAAGGTCTGAGAGAGTGGGGTTGAGTATCAGGTTCTCCAGGCTGTTGCCGTGGGCTGTCCCGATGAGCTGAACGCCGCGTTCGGCTATGGTCCGGGCAGCCTGAGCCTCGAGTTCAGTGCCTATCTCGTCGATGATGATGACCTCGGGCATGTGGTTCTCGACGGCCTCAATCATCACTGCATGCTGGCGTTCAGGTGAGGAGACCTGCATCCGCCGCGCGTGACCGATGGCGGGGTGGGGGATGTCTCCGTCGCCGGCTATCTCGTTCGACGTGTCAATCACAATGACGCGCTTCTTCGCGCTGTCTGCAAGTACCCGGGCCACCTCGCGGAGCATGGTCGTCTTGCCGACGCCGGGCCGGCCAAGAAGAAGGATATTCTGGCCGGACTCGATGAGGTCCTCGATCATGTCTACCATGCCGAACACCGCGCGACCTACCCGGCAGGTGAGGCCGACGATGTTGCCACTGCGGTTGCGCATCGCAGAGATGCGATGAAGAGTGCGTTCGATGCCGGCTCTGTTGTCAGTTGTAAAGTCGCCGACGCGCGATACTATGAAGGCGATGTCGTTGTGGTCGACCTCCTTACAGCTGATGATGACGTCTCGCTGGAGGAGGCGGGCCTCGGGAGGAGCGCCGAGGTCAATCACGACCTCGAGCAGTTCGCTGAGTTCTGCCTGCTCGCGGAGCGGTTCGCGGACATGGGGAGGGAGCACGTCGAGAAGAGCGTCAAGATCGTCTGCTACTACCTGTCGCAAACGTGTCCCTACCAACCCCTGGAGGCGAGGAGTTCCTGCTCAGGGATAGAACGTATCTCCAGGCCGGGCATGGCCTCTCCGAGTCCCTTTGAGACCCGTGCGAGGATAGCCGGATCCCGGAAGTGGGTTACTGCCTCCACGACGGCCTTTGCCATGGCCGCGGGGTTGCTCGACTTGAAGATGCCCGAGCCGACGAACACACCGTCGGCGCCAAGCTGCATCATGAGTGCCGCGTCGGCGGGGGTGGCTACACCTCCGGCGGCGAAGTTGACGACGGGCAGCTTTCCCGACTCGTGCAGGTCGAGCACAAGCTGGAGCGGAGCACCGAGGACCTTGGCCTCCGTAACGAGTTCTTCCTTCGGAAGTGACTGGACCCTGCGTATGCCGTCCTGAACCGCCCGCATATGACGCACGGCCTCCACGATGTTGCCGGTGCCGGCTTCGCCCTTTGTCCGAATCATCGCCGCTCCTTCTGAGATGCGGCGTAGAGCCTCTCCAAGCTCTCGGCAGCCGCATACGAAGGGGACCTGGAAATCGTGCTTCCACACGTGAAAATGCTCATCTGCCGGAGTGAGAACCTCCGACTCGTCTACGAAGTCGACGCCGAGCGATTCGAGGATCTGCGCCTCGACGAAGTGGCCGATGCGGCACTTCGCCATGACCGGGATGCTCACCGCCTCCATGATTGCGATTATCACCGTCGGGTCGGCCATCCTGGCGACCCCTCCTGCTGCCCGGATATCGGCAGGGACACGTTCGAGGGCCATCACTGCACAGGCGCCGGCACCCTCAGCAATCCTTGCATGCTCGGGTGTGACGACATCCATGATGACGCCGCCCTTCAACGATTGCGCGAGCCCACTCTTGGTCCTGAAAGTGCTTTTCTCCATGACAGTATTATAGGTCAGCTATCTGCAGGAAGCAAAGGTTTGGCGCAGGCAACGCCCTTCGTGGCGTCACCATTTGTGAGCGCTATTGGAGACCGCCACGAAAAAAGAGGGCTCAATCGCTGCTGCGCTTGAGCCCTCCGCGTCCGTCGCGTCTTGTCGTCGCCTTCGACTCATCCCGCGGAGACAAATCGCTTGGCCGGGTCCTCTATCCCTTCTCGTTGCCGGCGATGATGACGCTCACGCTACAGGTAGCGGGTGTGCCACCAAGGTTGTGTGTGAGGCCCAGTCGCGGGTTCTTGATCTGCCGCTTGTCGGCCTTCCCCTGAAGCTGTTTGTAGACCTCGTACATCATCCTGAGGCCGCTCGCCCCGATGGGATGGCCGAAGCATTTCAGACCGCCGTCGGTGTTGATTGGCAGTCCACCATCCAGCTTGAAGAAGCCGGCATCAACATCCTCTGGCGCCTTGCCGCGCTCGCTGAATCCCAGGTCCTCCATGATGACCAGCTCGGTGATGCTGAAGCAGTCGTGCACTTCAGCCATGCTTATCTCTTCACGCGGGTTCTTGACGCCTGCCTCGGCGTATGCGCGCTGTCCGGCCCTTACAGTCTCCTCGACATGTGACCAGTCGTATTTCTGGCTCATGTAGCCTTCGCCCGGACCGACGGCAATCTGCAGTCCCTTGACGTAGATGGGGTCCGGCCTGAAGTTCTTCGCCAGATCGGCCCTGGTCACGATGGCTGCGGCCGCGCCATCACTGACGCCACAGCAGTCCATCAATCCGAGGGGCGATGCGATAATGGGGGAGGCGAGAACCTTCTCGAGGGTTGTCTCGGCTTGGAAGTGGGCCTTGGGGTGAAGCGAACCGTTGTAGTGGTTCTTCACAGAGATGCTGCCAATCACGCGCTTGCCTTCCTCGTAGCTCAGGCCGTACCTGTCGAAGTACTTCGTGGCCATCATCGCGAAGTGGCCCGGAGGGCTGAAGGAGCGGCTCCGGTAGGTGTTCAGTTGCCTTCGGTGAATCTCGAAGTCTGGCAGTCCGCTGAACCCGGAGTCCTTCAGTTTTTCGACGCCGACGGCGAGTGCGATGTCGCACGCGCCGGACGCGACTGCGTAGCACGCATTCCGGAGGGCGTCCGAACCCGTGGCGCACGCATTCTCGACCCTGGTGACAGGGATGAAGTCGAGCTTCAATGCACGTGACAGCATCTGGCCCGTCCATTCAGTCATGTAGGTGCCAAGCCATGCGGCCTGGATGTCCTTCGGCTCTATGCCCGCGTCCTCGTAGGCCTCGTATACCGAGTCGATTATCATGTCGTCGGCGCTCTTGTCCCAGTTCTCGCCGAACTTGCAGCATCCCATCCCGATGATTGCGACCTTATCTTTGATTCCGTCCATATTTCACCTCGCTTGTAGCTAGTGTTGCTAGTCTCTCTTCGGGCGCGCCTTCCACCAGTAGGTGTAGAAGCCGCCGATGTATCTGAGTATCCTGAAGACCATCTCGATAGGCATGCCGATCTTGATCTCTGCAGGGTCCCTGTCCGTCATGTCACACGTAATCCTGCCGCCTTCCTTGAAGTCGACTGCTGCAATGGTGGTTGGTGGGTCAGCACTGACGCCCAGTGAGTCATGGCTATAGGTGGAGAGAACGGCAGCCTTGTCTGCAAACGAGTAGTCATCGAAATCATCTTTCGAACCACACTCGATGCACACGCGCTGTGCCGGATACTGCGGGGTGCCGCACTTCCTGCACTTCACACCGTGGAGGTCAAGGCCGCTCTTGTTGTCGCGCCAGAGCGCAACAGGAGAGGGCTGCTCCATTGCAGCGGTGGCGGGGGGCTCTACCTCGACTATCTCACGCCAGCGGAGGTACTTCTCATAGGCTGAGACCATCAGTTTCGTGTTGAGATAGTAGTCCATGTCGCGCGCAGGCTTTGCCGCGGGCAGCCCTGCGTTTGCGGTCAACGTGAAGACATCCGCACCGTTGCCGTAGGACGCAACCAGCATGCGGTCGCCCGTCTTTGCCTGCTCAAGAGCGGCGGCAAGGGTGATGAAGACCTGCGCGCTGCCGGTATCGCCGAACTCGTTGAAGAACGTGTCCTGCACCTTCTCGGGGTCCAGTTTCATCCGCTTGCTGACTGCCGCGAGCTGGCGGGCATCCGGCGAGTACATCACTATCTTCGAGAAGTCCGCCGCAGACTGCCCGGCTTTCTCCATAGCCGCCTTGACGGCCTCGGGGACCACTCTGCCGTGTCCATCGTCTCGGATGAAGCGGACTTCCCAGGACTTCACATAGCGGTCGCGGTCGGACCGGAAGACGTCAAT
>CAZQML010000215.1:0-10649 GCA_964594245.1 uncultured Dehalococcoidales bacterium
GCTGGCCTGCTGCTGGGCTGCCGCCACCGTTGTTGCCTGCGCCTGGACACCAAGGTTCAGGCTTGCCACGTCCGGCACGGCCTGCACCTCGCCGCGTCCCGTGACCCATATGCCTTGCTGCTGGCCTCCCAGGTCGATTGATGGTATCGAAACCGGCGATGGCCCCTGGCAGCCAGCGAAGGTGAGCACGGGCAGAAGCAGTATCACCGCAAGGGCAGTCATGGCGAGTGTCTTCATGTTCTTTTCCATCATGTTCCTCCCGGCCGAAAAGGGTCGGCCGACCCGTTGTTGTTCCTTCTGCGCCGGCAGCTTCGGTCCTTCGGACTATTCCTCGGTGTTCGTCACGGAGGAATCGGGCAGAATCTCGAATGCTGCGATTCCCCTCGCGTTCACCGCGTATGCTGCCGCTCCTTTCTCAGGTTGCGCCACAGTCCAGTCTACGTCCACCTCATATCGTCCGGGCTCAACGGGAGTCCCGCTCCAGTCATTCTGGTCCCACACGATGTCATAGGAGGTAGATTCCATGCTGGAAAGGGCGAGCTGCGATAAGCCGGCATCGAAGCCATAGACGACACGGTCGGTCCCGGTCTCTCTCACGAACACCGCGGGAGGGAAAGGTGAGAGCATCACACCATCGGGGCCCTCGTTCTCAAACAGGATCGAAATCTCGATATCCTGCCCCCAGGTGTTGGCGGCTGCGACATGCCCGGCCACTGAGACTGGCAGTGCTGAAGGGAGGGCCACGGAGGCGGCTTCCTCCTCGACGTCGTCCTCTCCAACGCGTGCCATCTCGGGTGCCGGCTCCTCCATCTCGGCAGAAGGCTCGGCGCCACCTTCGTCCAGTGTCGAGGTCAGTGCGTCCCCGGCCTGCTCCATCATGGGTGAGAGATACCCCGCACGCCACACCAGTCCGACGGCGGCGAGTACGACGAACGTCGACACGACGGCCAGCCGCAGCGCATGGCTCCCGAACAACCTCTCCAGCAGCGATGGTTGGGCGCTGCGTGACGTTGCAACGTCCTGCTCGGCGAACCGCAGCATCAGGTCCTGCCTGAGCCTGTCAGCGAAGCCGGGGTCCGGCTCCTGCCTGAGGGACATCAGTTGCCCGGCAAAGTCGAGCGTGGCCCTGTAGTCACCGTCAGCCACCGACACCGGCTGCTCCCCGCGTAGCAGGCGCTCGATGTCCTCGGTGAACCGGCTCTCGATGCTATCCCCGCGTGTCACTATCCCATCCTTCGAAGGCGTCCCTCAGCCTTCTGACGGCCCGGTAGAGTCTGGTGCCGACGTTTGATTCCGACACCTTGAGCATTCGTGCGATTTCCCTGTTGTTCATCTCCGCGCCGAACTTGAGAGAGATGATGTCCTGATCGAGTTGCGGCAGCGTGGACAAGCCTAGCTTGAGTTGCCTCACCTCCTGCAGTCGCGCCACCTGCTCCTCAACCCCCGGCGCGTCTGAGGCCTCCTCCGGGGCATCGTCCTCCCTGACGACCTCGACGCGGCTCGATTTCCGGAAGTAGTCGGTCACGGTGTTCCTGGCGATGGCCGTCAACCACGTTGAAGGTTTCGCCTTCTCCCTGTTGTAGCTGTCGAAGTGTCGCAGCGCCTTCTCGAAGACGTCGGCTGTGAGATCCTCAGCGAGGCTCGCGTTGCCCACCCGGTAGCACAGGTACCTGTAGATGCCCGGCATCTGATTGTCGTACATCTCTGCGAACGCCTCTCTGCGGCTCCTTATACGGTCGTCGCTGTCTCCGCTGCCGTTCCCGGGGCCACCCGTCTGGTGGCCCTCTTCGGCGACCATCGCCTGTGCCAGCATCCATAGATATGTACGGAAGAGCCCTGGAAGTATCACAATTCACACCTGCCGGTTGTCACTCGATGCTGTCGTATCATATTCATTGGCCCCGATGACGCGAGAGGCGCCACCGGGACACGCCTGTGCAGATTGTAGCGCGCAGCGGGAGCGGATTTCACATGGGCCGGCCTCAGTTGCCCGGTGACAGGGATGGTGGCCTGCGGTGGAAGGTGGATTGACGCCTCACCTCCCTGTTGCTACTCTGCGTTGACCCTATGGAAGAATCGGGCTCTCTGCTGCCGCTTCTGCTGACCGTCACGGCGATATCGCTCAGCGGCACGATTGCGCCGGGCCCGGTAACGGCTGTCACGGTTACAAAGGGCGCTGTGCGCAAGGAGGCGGGCGCCCTTGTTGCGCTAGGTCACGGCATCGTCGAGTTCCCAATGATTGCCCTCCTCGCGCTGGGCTTCGCCACTGTCATGGCGGTGCCGGGTGTTAAGGCGGCCGTCGGACTGGCCGGTGGGTCCGCCCTTATCTGGATGGGAGTGGGGACGCTGAGGACAAAGCCCGGGGCGTTCGACGACAGGCGTGAAGTCTCGAAGGGATGTCTGCTTGCCGGCGTTACCGCCACGGCTGCCAATCCCTACTGGTTTGTGTGGTGGGTCACGGTGGGAGCGGTCCTTGTTCTGAGAGCCGGCGCATGGGGGCTACTCGGGATTGCGGCGTTCGCGGTCACGCACTGGCTCTGTGACCTTGGCTGGCTCTGGTTCCTTTCGTGGGGAGTGTTCACCTCGAAGCGCTTCTGGACCCCGGGGGTCTATCATGGAATCCTTATCGTCTCCGCCGCGGTGCTCGCGGGCTTCGGCGTGTGGTTCATCATCTCGGGCATCAGTTTGCTCATCTAGCGGCCGGCCCGACGCCGCGTATTGCCTATCCGCCCATAGACCGTGGCAGTTCCTGCATTTCTGCGTTTTCGACGGCGGCGCAGTCTGCGCAACCCAGCGCAGACATCGTCCTCCTCAACTCTGAGGAAAGCTGGAGCACGAGGCCGGTCACGCCTTCCTCGCCGGCCGTGCCCCATGCGAGCAGCATTGAACTGGCGAAACCGACCGCTCGAGCGCCCAGCGCCAGGGCCTTGACGACATCGTTTCCGGTCCTGAAGCCGGTATCCACGTAGATCTCAACCTGCTGCCCGACCGTATCGACAATCTCAGGAAGGGCCACGGCAGAAGGAAGCATGCAGTCGAAGGATGCCCGCCCGTGGTTGCTCACCATGAGTGCGGAGGCTCCAAGCTCGATGGCCTTCAGCGCATCGTCCGTGCCCAACACTCCCTTGATGAGGAAAGGGAGCTTCGTAGTCGCGATGGCCTGGCGGAGCGTCTCGTTGCTCTGGGGAGCGAATGTCTCGGTGAGTCCCACCGCGTCACCTGAGAGGCGTCCGTAGAAGTGGTCTATGTCCATTCCGACTGCCACGCAGCCACGTCTCTCCGCGTCCTGCAGCTTCCGGAAGATGAGGTCGGTATCTCGATAGGGCTTCACAATCTTGGCGACAGGCACGCCCGTGTCGATGGCCCGCTGCAGCTCATCGGACCCTCCAATTCCCAGCATCATCAAGGAGCCTGCCTTCTTGAGTCCGCGCGCGCAGTCTTCAAGTATGCTGTCTGAGATCTGGCTCCAGCTCGACAGGGGAGAACAGAACACCGGTGCCTGCAGTGTCTGGCCAAGCATAGTGACCGTGGTGTCGGCCTCGACGGCCTCCAGGAAGCGTGGCACGAAAAAGAGCGAGTCAAGGTACGCGCGGTTCGTGATGAGCGATGTCCCCAGCTTGGCGTCGGGCGGCCATGCCCGCTCATAGCCAAGCTTGCCTAGCTCCTCCTGTCCCTTTGAGTAGAGCTGCGAAACAGTCAGTTGCTCTGCCATCTGTAGCCCTCCTTCGCGGTTCTGTCCGCGAATCATACATCCCGTTGCCATGTCTTGCATTCGCGGGGTGTGGACGAGACGGACCTCACGTTCCAGCCTGAGCCGGTGCGACTGTATGCGGTGCGCACGATTCCGACTACGGGCACGATACTCATGGACATATCTCTTTCTGCCTCTGCACCGGTTCCGGGAACAGTTATGTGGTCTTGTCACACTCCTTAACAGGTCTTTCACATTCTCTTGCTATCATGCTGTACATGAACGTGGCCGGTGTTGCGGGACTGAGGAGTCCGCGCTGTCCGGCCGTAAACTCTGGAGGCTAGGATAAATGAATGTGTTAGTACGACGTTTGTTGCGATACGCGCCGGCACTGTTGCTGGTGCTCCTTCTTCTGGGGGGATGCACTGCCGTCGCGCCGGCGACGGAGAAGTCGACGCCTGCAGCTCTTGACACTGCGGAACAGGTGGTGCTCACCGAGTCGCGCGTTCCAAGTGTACCCCTGGCAAGTGTTGCAGACGTAGTTGCGAAGGTGAAGCCGTCTGTAGTGGCCATCACTACAGAGACGACCACTCGCGATATCTTCAACCGCGCGCGGACGCAGGAAGGCGCCGGCTCTGGCTGGATAATCAGCGAAGATGGCTACATCGTCACGAACCATCACGTCGTTGAGAATGCCGAGACTGTGACGGTTGTGCTTGACGATGGCCGAACTTTTGAGGCGAAAGAAGTGTATGTCGATGCTCCGACCGACATAGCGGTGGTCAAGATAGATGAGACCGGACTGCCGGTAGCCGAGGTTGGTGATGCGGCTTTCATTCGTGTCGGTGACCCGTTGGTGGCCATCGGAAATTCGCTTGGCATGGGCATCAGCGCAACGAGCGGCATTGCGAGCGCAGTCGGTGTGTCGCTGGACGCATCTTCAGGCGCGACCTTGCTGGACCTGATTCAGACCGACGCTGCCATCAACCCGGGCAACAGCGGCGGACCGCTTGTGAATTCAGCGGGACAGGTCATCGGTATCAACAGCATCAAGATTGCAACAGTAGGTGTCGAGGGCATGGGCTACGCCATCAGCATCAACCAGGCCCTCCCTATCATCGAGGAACTCATCGCCAACGAGGTGGTTGAGCGCCCCTGGCTTGGCGTTGGCCTCCTGTCTGTCACTCCTGCCGTTGCCGAGCAATATGGCCTCGCGGTGGAATCGGGAGTGATTGTGACCCAGGTTGTCGCAGATAGCCCCGCTCATGAGGCAGGCCTTCAGCCCGGCGACATCATCGTCGAGTTTGACGGCGAAGAGGTCGCTGACGCACAGGCGCTTGCCGACACGATAGAGGCACACGAAACGGACGACATGGTGGAGATTATCTACTGGCGCGAGGATACGAAAGCGGTGGCGTACGCGACTCTCGGCTCCAGTGCGCGCAAGTAGCATTGCACGAGGTGTTCGGAAACCGAAGAGGGGCGCACCTGTCATGGTGCGCCCCTTCGTTGTGCACGGCAGTGAGACAAGCCGTGTCTATACGAACTGCAAGAAACGCTTCGGGTTCCCTACAATCAGAGTGCGTACCTGTTCTTCGGTCAGCCCGCGGTCCCGCAGCAGCGGCACGATGTTTTCCAGAATGTGCGCGTAGCCCGGTCCGCCCCAGCGCATCAGGCGATGCTTGCTGCAGTGGTCGTGCGAGATGAGTATCTGCCCGATGTAGCCGTCGTTCACCAGCGCGACTATCTCCGCCACCCGGCCCGCGTCGTTCGGCACCTCCACAGGAATAGGGTTCTGCTCCGAGAGCACGTGGCGTACCTGGTGCCAGCCCTCGAACGAGAACATATCGTATTCGAGATAGCAGCCCGTCTTCGCCAGCTCAACCCGCATGCCATGGTCGAAGACGGTGCGGTCGATGTGACTGATGGCGACACGCGTGACGTCGGCCCCGTGCTTTTCGAGGTACTCGATTATCTCGAGGGGCGAGTCGGGGCTGTGACCGGGATGTATGTTGACCGGCGCACCCGTGGCCTTCTGCGCCTCTGCCGTGGCCCTGAGCGCCATCAGGTAGCCCTCGGTCATTGGCTGGTCAGGCCCGAAGCGCTCAATGCCTATCTCTCCGATGAGGCCCGACCGGATGCCTGTGCCGTCGGCGCCCACGGTAATGTCCCGCACGATGCTCTCGACCATCTTGTCCTGAGTCAGTCCGGCGGGCCACATCGGCTCGAGGTAGTAGCCCGAGCCCATGATGATGTTGAGTCCCGTTGCGCGCGATATCCGCGCAAGCGCCTCCGGGTCGCGGCCGAGCCCGTAGTTCGACATGTCGACCAGCGAAACGCCGCCGTAACGGCGATAGCGAGCGATCTCCTCGATAGCTATCTCCTCGTCCAGCATGACCCAGTTGTCCCGGTTGTTGTACGGGTGGTAGCGCACCCAGCCGAGGTTCTCCAGTGTCACAGGCTGGTAGGCGCGGAATCGCTCGCTTGATCTTGAGGGCTCGCGAAACCACATGGAGAGGTCGAAGAGGCAATGCTCGTGCGGAAGCGTCACGCCGAGGTTCGCGGCTTCTATGGGGCCCAGTACGGTCTGCACCTTGCCTTGCATCTCACTGCTCGACATGTATCCCTCCTTGCGTAGACATGATGACTGGTCGCGTGCGGCACACGCCGGTCTGGGTCCAATGGTAGCAGACGGCCGTTCCGGTACGCTCTGCCGGCCCGTTGCTGCGGGCGGGGACCGGTTTGCCGACTTCATTGCGCGGACATACAATGGCGCAACGAGTATGTCAGGAGGTTCTTACCGATGACAAAGGTGGGAGTTGTGGGCGCAGGGCCGCTTGCGAGGGCGGTATGCTGGCGGCTTCTTGAACATGGCCACCCTGTGCTTGTCTGGGGACTCGATGAGGATGGAGTGCAGGAGTGCATCCGCAGCGGCGCCGCACGTGCTGGAACGCCTAAGGAGGTGGCGTCGAAGGTCGACGTTGTGATTGCGGCCGCGGACGACAGCACGGATGCGGAGGAGTGGCAACTCGGTGACATGGGCGTCGTCGAGGGACTGTCGCCGGGAGGCATCGTGGTCGACATGACGACGATGTCGCCGTCGCTCGCGGGGCGAATCGCTGCCGCGTGTAAGGAGAGGGGAGCTTCCTTTCTCGATGCGCCGGTCAGCGGCGGCGCCCCGGCTGCGCGTACCGGCAACATGGTCATAATGGTCGGCGGTCCCGAAGCGGCTTTCGACAGCGTGCTTCCGGTCCTGGAGCCGCTCGGCCGGGTAGTCGTTCGTATTGGTGAGACCGGAGCAGGCGCCACGGCCAAGCTGTGCAACCAGTTGCTCTGCTTCGTCAACCTCTGTGGCGTCTGTGAGGCGTTCACGCTGGCCGCGAAGGCGGGGATCGACTTGAAGAAGCTCTTCAGCATCGTATCCGCAGGCGCTGCCCAGTCATGGGAGTTGGACAACATGGGGCCCAAGATTCTCGCCCGCGACTTCGAGGCGGGATACGCGGTGAGCACTTCCCAGAATGACCTCTCCCTCGTCCTGTCGGCAGCGCACGAGTTGAAGGTCTTTCTGCCGGCCACGTCGCTGGTGCACCAGCTCTACCATACCGTGGAGACGGAGGGCATGTCGTCAAAGGGCTCGCAGTCTCTCGTTCGGGCGCTCGAGAAAATGGCGAACGTTGAAGTTCGCGGATGACGATGTGGGCTTGAGGACGGCGTGCAATGACCCGGATGGGGGTGGGTTTGAGCCCCGCCCGTATGGCAAGGGCGGGTCCGGATATGTTGCGCAGACGCGCTGCCCGGACGCGTTGCGCGGTCGCGTTGCCCTGAAAGAGCTGGCTGGATGACGATGGCTGCAAGGGATGGGTGGGGGTTGGATTTCTCGAGGGCCCGACAGGGTCAGTACGAGGGCTGCCTGCTTGGTCTGGCGCTCGGCGACGCACTCGGCGCCCCCGTCGAGTTCTTGAAGCTCGACGAGATACGTGAGGAATACGGGCCCGACGGCATCGTCGGGCTTGAGCCGTGGCGGGAGTTCCGCGCCGGCTCGTTCACGGATGACACGCAGATGTCTCTTGCCACGGCGAGAGGCTGCGTGGACGCGTACCTTGCGCTGCGGCACGGTGACGTCTGGCGCCCGGCGCAGGCGGTCTACCGCCGCTACCTTGCCTGGCTTCGGACACAGGACAACCCGTACATGAACCGCGCGCCCGGCGCCACCTGCCTCTGGGCCTTGCGGAGCGGTCGCATGGGAACGTGGGAGGCGCCTTTCAACAATCGCAAAGGTTGTGGCGGCGTGATGCGCGTGGCGCCGGCTGGGCTTGCCTTTCCTCCGGGGCAGGCGTTCCAGTACGGCGCTGAGTTTGCCGCCATAACGCACGGACATCCATCGGGATACCTCTCCGCCGGTGTTCTTGCCGAAGTGGTTGCTCTGCTACTTGAGGGACAGGACTTGCCGCACTGTGTCGATGCGTCCGTTAAGACCCTCAAGCGCTGGCAGGGGCATGAGGAGACGCTGACGAAGGTCGAACAGGCGCGCGGACTTGCCACCGATGCGGTTGCACCGCAAGAGGCGATATCGTCGCTCGGTGAGGGTTGGGTTGGCGAGGAGGCGCTCGCAATCGCGCTCTACTGCTCGCTACGCTTCGATCAGGACTGGGAGGCGGCTGTGCTCGCGGCGGTCAACCACTCGGGTGACAGTGACTCAACAGGTTCCATCACCGGGGCGATACTCGGTGCGTTGCACGGCAGTGACGCTCTGCCCTCGCAATGGCTCTCGCAGCTTGAGAGCGCTTCGGGCATCAAGGCGGTAGCCGACGACCTCTACCTTGTGGTGAGAGAGGGCGTTGAGCCTCTCTCTCAGGACGACAACTCCTGAAGAACGCCGCCGGCGCTGCTTCTCTGTGACGCCTTGCTCAGTCGATATCGACCGGTACGCTCGCGAGTACTGTTTCGATTGCGGATGCTGCGGTCTGTCCCCTGACCGAGGCTGATGTCTCCAGCAGGACCCTGTGCGCGAGCGCGGGCACGGCCAGTTCCTTCACGTCATCGGGCAGCACGAAATCTCTTCCCCTGATGCCGGCGAGCGCCTGCGCGGATTGCTGCAGTGCGAGGGCAGCACGAGGACTGGCTCCGAGGCGAAGCGCGGGGTCCTCCCGGGTGGCCCGGCACAGCGCCGTTATGTAGTCGCGCACCGAGTCTTCGACGTGAACCGTGCGGCTTGCAGCCTGCAGCGCCTGCAGTTCCTCAGTGTCGAGAACGCTCTTGAGCGTCTGCATCGGGTCGGCATCCCTGAACCGCTGCAGCATGCCATTCTCCTCCTCCGCCGAAGGGTAGCCCATGGCGATCCTGAGCAGGAAACGGTCCAGTTGTGCCTCGGGAAGGGTGAACGTGCCCTCCAGCTCAATGGGGTTCTGCGTGGCGATGAGCATGAATGGCCTCGGAAGCGGAACGGTTTCGAGGTCCACGGTCACCTGGCGTTCCTGCATGCACTCCAGGAAGCATGACTGTGTGCGCGGTGTCGCCCGGTTAATCTCGTCGACAAGAACGATGTTCGCAATGACGGGGCCGGGTCGGTATTCGAACTCACCGCTCTTCTGGTTGAAGTAGTGGATGCCGGTCACGTCAGACGGCAGTAGATCGGGGGTGCACTGGATGCGGTGGAAGCTGCCCTCGAGTGAGCGCGCCATCGCTTTCGCCAGCGTCGTCTTGCCGATGCCGGGCACGTCCTCCACGAGGATATGTCCTTCGCAGAGAAGTGCAACGAAGCACAGTTCGACTATCCTGGCCTTGCCCACAACAACCCTGCCCACGTTCTCCCGGAACCTTTCTGCCGCAGGCTTCATTCCGGAGATGCCACCTTCCTGTTGGTCTGTGCTTCGTGTCATGATTCGCCATCCTCCTTGTGCGTATGGGAAGAGTCATGCTTCCTGACCCTCGGTGTTCTTCGTATCCGTTCGTAAGCTCCAATCATCTCCTCGACGATACCGTCGTCGAGTTCGTGCCGCCCGTATCGTTCCAGCACGTAGGGCTCAGTCACCGTGGCAAGGTCCGGAATCGCCGCCGGCAGGCATTCTGCAAGCGCTGACATGTACTCATAGGGCGACTGCCACGGCTCGCGCGCGAGAATCTTCTTGCCTGCCCACCTGATGAAGCCCACGTAAACAGTCCGTACAGTGGCCGGTTGAGCCCGTCCACCGGTGCGCAGAACCGCGGCGAACACGCGTGCGGCCATGGTGCTGATCCGGGCAAAGGTCTGCCGTATGAAGGCCGCGAGTTCGGAAAGGAATCCCATGTCCAGCGATTCCAGTTCCGCGCCCTCGCCCATGTCCATGCGTCTACGAAGCCAGGCCAGCACCTGTGAACACATTTGCCACAGGGCGTAGAGCAGTATTCCCAGGATAATCGCGACCCACGCTATGTACAGGGCCCGCTTCAGGAGCGCAGGGATTGGCAGGCCGCGGTAGAAGTCCCGCACGGCTGTATCATCTCCTGTGGCTCCTTCCGGAGGAATGCCAGGCTCCATCTCAGGTTCCGGCATGAGTGAGGCGAGCCATCTCATGAATTCCCCAAACAGGTGGCCGATGTACCTGAGAGCGTCGAGCAGCACACGCAGGACGTCGGGAGTAAGGGCCATGCCCACGAGCAGCCCGAGGACGCTGACTATGGCGATTAGGGTGAGTATCGTGCCGGTGAAATGTCCGCGGGAGAGCGATGCCTTGCCCTCGCTTCCTCGCGCGCCACGGGCCACGGCTATGCCGGCTAGAGAGACGCCGAAGAAACCGAGGGACAGCAGTACCGGTCGGTGCAGTCCCTGCTCCAGACCATGGCTCCCGAGGAAAGCCGCAAGCAGCATGACAAGGCCGAACTGGAAATCGCCGAGCAGTCTGGCATAGCTGACAGGCTCCGAAGCAAGCCGCCTGCCGAGGAACCACGCAAGTCCGCTCCCGAGGAGCAGCAGGAGTTC
>CAZQML010000216.1:0-10286 GCA_964594245.1 uncultured Dehalococcoidales bacterium
GCGCGCATGACGACGATGGAGATCCTCTCACGTTCGCGTGGTCGTCAACGGACGGCAACGTCACACCCTCCGGGGCAACGGCTACGTGGACCGCGCCCCGGCAGCAGGGGTCGTACGCAATCATGGTCGAGGTCAAGGACGGGAACGGAGGATGCGACACGTCCTGTCTGATTGTCACGGTGACCCGAAATCAGGCCCCTGCCATCAACGCCGTAACGTGTAGCCCATCGCTCATGCTGCCAGGTGAACTGAGCGAGGTGAGCTGCGACGCATCCGACCCGGACGGACACGCCCTTGCCTACGAATGGTCCTCTCCCTCAGGCGGAGTGTCGGGAAGCGGACGCACTGTCACATGGACCGCTCCATCCGCGCCCGGTACATACCTCGTGACAGTGCGCGTGTTCGACGAGCTCGGAGGCGATAGCACACGCTCGGTACTGCTCCACGTCGCCCCAGCCGACCCGCCGGTCATCAGCGAGTTGGTCGTAAGGCCCTTCCTACCCGAGTACTCGAAGGAATACCCCTGGGGCTACAGGCTGCTTCGCGGCCATCTGTGTGAATGCGAAATCGAGTGCGTCGCATCTGCAGAGGGAAAAGAGATAACGTACACATGGTCCTGTGAGCAGGGGGCCATCCAGGGCAGTGGCCCCATCGTTCTATTCATTCCACCAGACAACCCGGACGACTGCGACGTCCATGTCACCGCAACCGCCAGCGATGCCTTTGGCAATTCAACATGCGCCGAGCTGCTGTTCAAGGTATTCAACCGGGAGCAGTACCAGAAAGAGCCGGACGAGATTCCGGGCGGCTGTCAATGCAGACGAGGCTAGAGAGATGCCAGTTGACGCGGAAACCGCGTTGAAGTAGCGTGATTGGTGACAGGGTGCATTCAGCATCCGGCACGACGCAGGGGGTAGTAAGATGTTCAATAAGGTACTTGTTTGCCTTGACGGGTCGAGCCTCGCGGAACAGATGCTCCCATACGCCACTGAGGTCGCCAAACGATTCGGCTCATCGATGGTCCTCCTCCAGGTATTGCACGTGCCATCATCACTGGCGGCTGCCTCCGCGCAGGGCGCCGAGAGCGTAATCGAAGAGGAGATGCGGCGTCTCGCCTTCGAAGCACGCACCTACCTTGAGCAGGTCGCTACGGGTCTGAGTGACGCAGGAATCAGTGTAGAGACAGTTACCGTCGAGGGGACCCCCGGAGACGCGATAGTCGAGTACGCGACAACTCATGAAGTCGACTTCATCGCTATTTCCACACACGGTCGACGGAACATAGGCCGACTCGTTTTCGGAAGTGTGGCCGACCATGTCATCAGAAACTCAGGCATTCCCGTCCTCTCGGTCAGGCCAAAGGAGTCCAAGGAATAGCACGGAGCGCCGACACGATTTCCGCCGGCTGCAGATCATCAACTGCTACGGGCCGACACATCAGGGAGGCAAACACGATGGAAGACGAGAAGTCTCACGAGAGCGAACGCAGTGCCGGAGAGAGCCTCGGCCAGATGCTCACGGCGTTCGGGCAGGCAATCAGTGAGATATTCAACGACCCCGAACTGAAGTCGAAGGCCAAGGAGTTCGCGGATGCAGCCACGGAGTCGGCCGTAACGCTGGGACGCCGGTTCGAGGACGAAGATGTGAAAGAGAAGTTTCGGCAGGCCGGGGCAGCTGCCGAGGATTTCGGCAGAGCCGTCTCCGACCGCTTCAAGTCCGAGCGCGACCCGTAGCCTTTTGCCGCCCGGCGCTCCACTCAGGGCAGCTCCTGACGAGCCACGGGCTCACGCGGCCATACGCACTCTCCCCATTCGGCAGTCGCGCACTGTATAATGTGCCGCGTGGCTGCGGACGGCCAGACCTGCCTGCCACCACGGGATACAAGACACGGGAGGAGACATGATAGGGAGTTTTCCATTCAGGACGGCCAAGAAGATTCTGTTCGGCACGGGAACAATCGAGCAGGTCGGCTCCGAGCTCAAGAGCGCCGGCGCCGGCAATACAGTCATCATCACCGACAAGACCATAAGAGAAGCAGGCTGGGCCGAGAAGGTGCAGACGGTCCTTGATGCCAGCGGCATACCCTCCACCATATGGGACGAGGGAGAGGCGGAACCTTCGGCAGAGGTGGGCCAGAAGGCCATCGCGTTCGCCCGTCGCGGAGGATTCGACAGCGTCGTGGGCCTTGGTGGTGGCAGCTCCATGGACATCGCCAAGGGGGCCGCTGTCGCACTGACCAACGAGGGCGACCTTCTGGGCTGGATCAAGGAGGGCTTCAACAACCCCCTGGCGCCACTGGCGCTGTGCCCTACAACGGCAGGAACCGGCAGCGAAGTCTCGGACACGGCAGTGTTCGCAACGCCCGAACTCAAAGTCGGGCTCGTCAGCTCGATGCTATACCCGAACGTGGCCATAGTGGACCCGCAGATGACGGCCTCGATGCCGGCCGCTGTGACCGCCAACACAGGAATCGACGTGCTGTGCCACGCCATCGAGGGCTACGAGTCGATACAGGCCAACCCGTTGACCGACGCTCTCGCAATCGAGTCGATGCGCCTCGTCAACCAGCACTTGAGGGCCGCATACTGCAACGGTGCGGACATGGAGGCGAGGGAGGGCATGGCGCTCGCATCACTTCTTGCGGGCATAGTAATGGGCAACGCGGATACGACCATCGGCCACGCGTGCGGGTATGCATTTGTGTACCCTGCAACCAAGCTGCACTACCCACACGGCTACGCAATCGCTATCACGCTGCCATATGTCATGGAGTACAACGCAGTTGCCCAGCTTGAGAAGCACGCGACAATCGCCGAGGTGCTCGGAGAGAACACGGAGGGACTATCGCTGCGAGACGCGGCCTTCCTCGCTCCGGAGGCGTTCAGGAAGCTGCTGCTCGACCTTGACCTGCCGACATCCCTCAAGGCAGTGGATGTAGAGAAGGACATGATCCAGATGCTTGCAAGGAACGTCCTCAAGAGTCCCAATCACTGCCGCCGGAACCCTCGTGAGGTTACCGAGGACGGGATGATAACGCTGTTCGAGCATGCTTATGAAGGCAAACTCGGCTGGGAGTCATAGGTAGTCCGTCGAAGTCGGCGGTCACCGATGAGTTGCCGCAGCTCGAGTGTGGGAAGATAGCATTGTGTCTAGCTGTCGCCGGGCCTGTCCTTCCCTGACCGGAGTTCCGTGTACTTCCGGTAGTTGCCCTTAACAAGGTCGACCGGGTACTTCTCCCTGTTCTTAGCAAGCTTCCTGCCGACCGTCTCTGCCACATCGAAGCCGTTGACCGCTGCAAGGTTGAGGCAGAGTATGAGCACGTCGGCCATCTCCTCCCTGAGGCGTCGGCGCTTGTCCGGGTCATCAAGCAGGCCCGGAATCTCGTCCTCGCGAACCCACTCGAACAGCTCAAGGAGCTCACCTGCCTCCACGTTTATCGCGATGGCGATGTCTTTCGAGTTGTGGTACTTGCCCCAGTCGCGTTCATCGACGAACTCCTGGATAAGGCGCTTGAGCTCGCCGGTTGTCGTTCGGTCATCTGTCAATGGTGCGGTATCTGCCATGTCGGGACCTCCCTGTGGCGAAGTACCAGGCCGTAGTCGACACAACCTGCGTCTTCCCCCACACTATGACGAACTGTCGGCGCTGTCAATGGAACCGTGACACTGGATGCGCCCGTGCACGCCTCCGCGACGGAAGCGACTCACCCGTGCTCAGGGATACGGGGGCTATTCTCTCTGCAAGGACATTGAGCGTGCCGTCCCTCTTCTGCAAAGTCCCGTCTACTACCAACACGGGGTTGAAGATGCATATCTGCCGGTGCCGTTCGTATACGTCAGGTCGAATCACGACATTGATTATCCCAACTTCATCCTCCATTGTGATGAAGGCGAATCCCTTTGCAGTAGGCGGGCGCTGTTTCATAATGACGTAGCCTGCCACTCTCACGCACTCGCCGTCGCCGAGCGCAGCAAGGTCGGAACTCATCACAAGTTTCTCCTCACACAGCTTATCCCTGAGCACCTGCATCGGATGGTGGACCGTCGACATCTCCTGCACCTCGTAGTCGTAGCGCATCTCCTCAAGGGCACTCATCCCGGGGAGCGTTACCGCAGCACCCCCCACATCGAGAGGAAGCTCTCCGGGGCCCCGTTTCTCAAACATACCAAGCTGCCACAACAGGTCCCGCCTCGAGTCCCCGCAGAAGTCGAAGGCCCCCGCGAGAATGAGATTCTCCACCGCCTTGCCCTCGAGCCCAGCCCGGAAGTAGAAGTCCTCGAGCGACAGGTACGACCCCTGTTGCCGCCCTGCCAGGAGTCTCTCAACCGCCCTGGCTCCAATCTCCTTCACGTATCCGAACCCCAGTCTTATGCGACCGCCCTCGACGGAGCACGCTGCGTCACTCCTGTTCACATCCACGGGCAGAATCGCGATGCCATGGCGCTGTGCATCATGAACCACTACCTCCGCCGAGTAGAATCCCATCGGCTGGTTGTTGAGCAGGGCACAGTAGAACTCGACCGGGTAGTAACACTTGAGCCAGGCAGACTGGTAGCAGATGAGAGCGAAGCCCGCCGCATGGCTCTTGCAGAAACCGTACTGGGCGAACCCCTCAAGCGAGGCAAACACACGGTCGGCGCTTGCGGCATCTACACCATTCGCGCGTGCTCCCTGCATGAAGCGCTCGCGCAGACGCTCTATCGCCTCATGTGACCGCTTGCGGCTCATTGCCCTCCGCAACTGGTCGGCTTCACCGGGCGTGAAGCTCGCCACGGCGACGGCTGCTTGAATCACCTGCTCCTGAAAGAGTATGACGCCCAGGGTCTCGGAGAGTATCGGCTCCAGCCCGGGATGCAGATACGTCACCTTCTCAAGGCCATTCCTCCGCCGGATGTAGGGATGCACCATGTTCCCCTGGATAGGACCCGGCCGTATGATTGAGACCTCCACGGTGAGGTCCTCGATGGAGCGCGGCCGCGTGCGTGGCAACGTCTGCATCTGAGCGCGGCTCTCTATCTGGAAGACGCCGATGGTATCGCAGCGGCCTATCATGTCGTACACGCTCGCATCGTCCTGCGGAAGCGCGTCGATGTCCAGTGCAACGCCATGCTCACTCTCCACCAACACCCTGGCCTCATCGAGAAGCGAGAGCATCCTGAGGCCGAGCAGGTCTATCTTGATAAGCCCCACATCCGCAACGCTGTCCTTATCCCACTGACAGACAATCCTGCCGGGCATGGTCGCCTTCTCAAGCGGCACGATGTCGCTCAAAGGGCAGGAGGAGATGAGTACTCCACCATTATGGATGGAGACATGCCTCGGGAAGTCCGAGAGCTGCACGCAGATGGATATGAATTCCTGCCACGTCACACGGTCGAAGTACGACTTGAATTCATCGATGCCGCAGAGCTCCTTCCGCAAATCACCCGGGCCGTACCCGTACCACGAGACGGACCTCGCCAGGCGGTCAATCACATGGACCGGCATACCGAGCACTTTGCCGACCTCTCGCAGGGCATTCCGTGCCTGGAATGTCACAAACGTGCACACCATGGCGGTGTGCTCCTTGCCGTACTTGCGGTACACGTACTGGATGAGCTCTTCCCTGTGCGCGGTGGACACATCTATGTCTATGTCCGGAATGGAGGACATCTCCTCATTGAGGAAGCGCGCGAGGAAGAGCCTGTTCCGTATAGGGTCAACCTTCGTGATGCCAAGCACGTAGGCGATGATGGAGTTCGCCGCCGAGCCCCGTCCCTGGGCCGGTATGCCGTGCTGCCTCGCGTACTCCATGATGTCCCAGACGATGAGGAAGTAACCGGACAGATCCAGTTTGTCTATCAACTCGAGTTCATTAGCAACCCTCGCCTCGACCTCCGGCGTCACCGCTTCATACCTCTCTCCCGCCTTCTGCCGGGACAGGCGCGCCAGGTAGCTCTTCGCGGTCTCGCCTTCAGGTAGCGGGAAATCGGGGAAACGGTAGCCGGAGAACTCGAGCGTCACATTGCACCGTTCCGCCAACTCGCCGGCAGTTCTCAATGCTGCGGGGTACTCCCTGAACAGGGGCTCCATCTCCACGTGCGACTTGAGATAGAACTCCGCGTTCAGCTTGAGTTCGGTACATTCATCGAGCGTGCTGCGGTTTCTGATGCAGGTGAGCACGTCGTGCAGGCGATGGGACTCTCTCCTCGCATAGTGCACGTTGTTGGTTGCCACGTAGCCAACGCCGCACTCCCGCGCCAGCTCTACGAGGGCAGCGCACAACCGCGCATCGTCGGGATACAGGGTGTTCTGTAACTCGATGTAAAAACGGTCCCTGCCAAAGATTTCGATGTACCGGGCCAGGGCCTTGCGAGCCTTCGCGCGCAGACCGCCTCTGATGAGCCCGGGCAGCTCACCCTCTCTACAGCCGGAGAGGCACAGCAGGCCCGCCGAATGAGCCGCCAGCGTCGCCCATGACAGTACGGACTGACCCTTGGAGTTGGCGAGTTGCGCCTTCGTGATGGCGCGGCACAGGTTCGAGTATCCCGTTGCATCCAGTGCGATGAGAGTGACATGGTATCCGCCCTCAAGTGTCAACTCGGCGCCGATGACAGGCTTGACGCCTTCCTGCATGCATGCCCGGTAGAAGCGCACCACCCCATAGAGACCATCGTGGTCAGTGAGTGCGAGCGCGGGCATCTCCAGCTCGGCCGCACGCCACACCAGTTCCTCCGGTAGCGAGGCGCCGTCGAGCAGGGAAAACGCGGAATGGCAGTGAAGCTCTACATATCCGTTCATACCGATTGCCCTGAATACAGGGAAGACGCTTTACCCTGCATCTCTCCCGTTCAATCGTAGATACGCTGGAGTTGCCAGTTGCCCGTCGCCGTATCTCTGAAGAGCTCACAGATGATTCCCCCCTCGAGCCTCACACAGAAATAGTCCCTCTCCACCGGGCGTTTCCACCACTCCTGGCTTATCCGCCAGCGACTCATGATGCACTCGACCCTTCTTCTACCCTCGAACATGACATCAACCGGCTCACACTCGTCCGACTCCGTGACACTTATCTCCCTGGCCTGCCATACGAGCTTGTTCATCACTCCTCCGCTTCACACGCAGTAAAGGAGAAGCGCTCCTCCGGCAGTCTGCCGTTCCTGCGGGACACCGCCTTCTTCAGCACGCTGCTCCCATAGCGCTGCTGCAGTATCCTGACCGCCTCCACAAGCTTCTCCTTTGACTTAGGGGGGGCATCGAGGAACGACGCCTGCGTTCCCTCCTCAGCGCAGATGTCTCCAGCTTCCAACCGAAGCTCTTCCACCGGGTAGGAGCGAGCAATTTCCTCCACACACTCCAGGACCCTGCGCGCCATTCTCTGCCGCGAAGCGATGGGTTCCTTGAAACGCAACTCTCGCCGTGTGGCCTCTCCATTCTCAAAGCACACGGACACCGCAAGTGTGCGGCAGCACTGCCACCGCTCCCTCAACTCCCGGCATAGTGATTCGAGCAACTCCTGCGTGGCCTTCAGCAGTTGACCGCTATCCTCAACAGGCACATCGAAGCACTTTCCCAGTACAAACTCTCTCCCCTCCTGCCACTGCCCCACCAACCTGCCATCAGAACCGAGTGCGAGTTCGTAAAGCTTCCGGCCCTCCTTTCCGAATTGGCACTCCACAGCCCCACGAGGCAGCATCAGCAGTTCGCCCACCAACGAGATGCCGAAAAGGCGCAGTCTGCGTACCGTGTCGGCGGAAACCGGCAGACGTTCGAGAGGCAGGTACTGGAGAAAGACCTGCTCTTCGCCATCAGGCACCACCAGCACCTGCGATATCTCCGCCTTTTCAGAGGCAAGGCGGGCCACAAATCCGGTTGAGCCGATGCCGCAGGAAACCATGAACCCCATCTGCTCTTTCACCACAGCCATGATATCTGCGACAAACCGGGCCGCGTTCGTCTCATACTTGAGCCCCATCAGGACATGCGATGGTGGGGCCGGCTCGACGAGAGGGCAAATCTGCGCGACCAGGGAAAGCACACGGGAGAAAGCCTGTCTGCATCTCTCCTCCCTATAGGGCAGGAACACTCCCCGGGGACAAAGGGAGTAGGCCTGTCGCAGTGGAGCATCCGGCACAACGCCATAGGCGGCCGCCTCTTCGGAGACATCCCACACACGGCCCGTCTCATGGTGATAGCCACCTATGATGAGCGGCTTGCCGCAAAAGGCAGGATTCTCCCGTCGCTCCACCTGAATGGCGAAGTGCGGTACATGAAGACATGAGATTCTCATCGAATGAACTCCGGCAGAGGGTAATCAGTGCGCCAGCTTTCGTATCACCGCCACCACCCTGCCCTGTATCTCCACGTTCTCAGGGTCCACATAGAGAGGCTCTATCTGCCGGTTGGCCGGCTGCAGCCTGATGCGGTTCTCTTCCCTGTAGATACGCTTGAGCGTGACCTCGTGCTCGTCCTTGAGCCACACGGCCACCATATCGCCATCGTGGGTCGTCTGCGTCGCCTCCATGATGACGATATCTCCGTCCATGATGCAGGCATCTATCATCGACCTTCCCCTCACACGGAGAGCGAACAGGTTTTCTGCATCGCCCACAAGCTCACGTGTCAGGCCAATCATCTCCTCGGCGTTCGCAACCCAGTTATCCGATTCGGGAACAGGTATCGGAGAGCCGGCGGCAATCGCGCCAAGCAGGGGAACTTCGAAGTTGTTACTTTGTACAAGCTGAATGCTCCGGAACACGCCAGGTTCCCGACGCAGCACACCCTCACGCTCCAATACATTCAGGTGGTACTGGGCGAGGTTAGGAGAGCTTAAATGACAGCCCACCACGATGTCGCTCACCGAGGGTGAATAGCCCTTCTCAGTGATGAACGACCGGATAAACGTGAGAACCCTGTCCCGTGTACTGCTCACACCACCCCTTGTCATGGCGGACACCTCCACATGAATGTTGTATATTTATACAACTACCATGGCGCGATGTCAAGCAGTTCTCTCAATCCGGGGAAGAAAAGAGCCGGCTGCGCCCTACAGGGCGCACTCGTAGCGCCGAAATCTCATCGTCTTGCCAACCGGCCGGTCAAGAATCGTCAGGGCATAGTCCTCAAAACCCACGTGAGTGAAGCCTGCCCGCTTGAGAACCGCCAGAGAGCGGAGGTTCTCCTCTTCCACAAACGTGTACAACGTGCGATAGCCCACATCCTTCGCAAGCGTTGCCAGCCGCTCCACCGCATTGGTCATGACACCACGGTGCAACTCACTGGACCAGTAACCGATGAACCCCCGTCCGGACTCATCCAACACCCCTATATCTATGCACGCAGCAATGACATCGCCGGGAGCACGAACCAGGAACACGAGGTGTTCCCCCGAACTCCACCCGCCGCGGGCCCATGCGACGAAATCGCGGGCATCCCGCTCGTCATAGACCTTGCCAGCCAGTCTGTCGCGGAACAGGAATCGGTAGACAAGAGGCTCGTTGCAGATACTGACAATGGAGTCGATGTCCCTTTCCGATGCCTCATAGCCAGCATCGATGGAAACCATCCGATACGTCTCACCCGTGTCATGACGCTCCACGGGCACATCAACATGTTCGCCGAATGGGCTGCTCATCAGTCACACCCCTCAGCACAGCAATCCCACCTGCCGATACGCAAGCCCGCCGCGAGCTTGCGGCACGACGCATACTGCCTAGCACACGTCGTCGAGCGCGTGAGACAGGAATCGTTCGAACTCACCACCCGAATCGGCTACCGGGGGGAGAGAAGGAGCATAGACAAGGCGCCGGCCATCCCGCCTGGACGTGACCAGCCCGCCTGCCTGCAGCACATGCAGATGGTATGACACCGTCTGACGGGGGACTCCAAGCGAGCGCTCCAGCTCAGCAGAACTCATCTCGCCGCCACGGAGCATCCGCAGCAGACGCAACCTCGTGTCCGCCGACAGTGCCCGGACCACATTCACGACATCTTTCATGCGAATTCGCTACCGCGCCCACACGACTCGGGCTCTTACCCGGACATGCTACTTGACCGATTGGCGTACGTCAATCGCGTTCGACAGATTCTACCCCGGAAGCCGTACATGGAGACAGCGTAGTGATACTATGACAGCAGCACCCGGGTGCATGTGAGCGCCGGGGAGGACCGATGAGCGAACAGAAGCAGCCCGTTGGAGAGACCGCTGCCACGGACTCCCGGGCCAACGGCATCGCATACTGCGGACTCTATTGCGAAGAGTGTTTCGGGCATACGGGCCAAATCGCCGACCTGGCACGTGATCTGCG
>CAZQML010000217.1:0-11237 GCA_964594245.1 uncultured Dehalococcoidales bacterium
CAAGAAGGCCACAAGACACATAGGAATACGCACATAGAAAACCGCGCGCCAGCCGAGCCAGTCGAGCAGCGCTCCACCAGCGGCCGGACCGCTCAGCAGCCCGACCGAGACAACGGCCGCCAGGATGCCCAGAGCGCGTCCTCTCTCTTCAGAAGGGAAAGAGGCCGTCAGTATTGCGGTGCCCATCGACAGCGCCATCGCTGCGCCAACTGCCTGAACTGCGCGCACAGCGATGAGAGAGGCCAGGCCGGGGGCCACCGCGGAGAGAGAAAGGCCGACCGTGAACAGGGCCAACCCGCCGACATATATGGGCTTCCGCCCGAACGCGTCGCCGAGTCGACCGAGCGTCAGCACCAGTCCTGCGCCCACCAGCAGATAAATGAGCCACACCCAGACCACGTCGTCAGCCTGAACGCCGTACTCGGTTCCAAGATGGGGCAGAATGATGCGCACCGCGCCCTCGTCCATGGCAACCATCAATATCCCCAGACAGATGACGGTGAGCACGGTCCACTTGCTGTCGATCCGCGAGTTGTTCATCTACTGCATTCTCCCAAAAGAGCGGTCGTATCCATGTTGTTGCCGGTCAACGTCGGCATATACAAGAGAAACCGGCCCTCTCCCACAGAGGACCGGGCCAATTGTGCTCGGAACCAATCCGCAAGACCCCGACGTTCGCGCCCACGAGGCACCTTCCACGCCAGGATGTTACGCGACTCAGTCTACCGAGGAACACTGGAGTAGTCAATACACCAACCCCCACCACTCACACATCTCCAATCTCAAGCAGGAAGACCTTCGCCGCCTCCGTGTCGTCGCCGTTCTTCTGCCCCACTCCTAAACTGCCTCACTCAGCCACTCCTGCTACAATGGACGCTCCTCTCTCTACAACAGAGTCTCATGAAGACCGAAGTACCGGGTCGGCGAAATAGTCCCATCTTCTACGGCTACTTGCTTGTAGCGGTCACTTTCCTGCTCCTGGTTCTGTTCAACGGCTCCGGCGTGTTCGCGTTCAGCCTCTTCGTCAGACCACTGGAGGCGTCGTTCGGATGGGGACGCGGTCAGGTGATGGCCGGCTTCACGGTCTACTATGCGATGATAGGTATCGCCTCGCCCATCGTCGGCCGCTTCGTCGACCGCTACGGAGCACGCCCGGTGATTCCCGTCGGGGCAGTGTTGATTGGCCTCGGATTCGTGCTCGTAAGCCGGATGAGCGACCTCTACCTCTTCTACCTCGGCTATGTGATAATCGGGACGGGCGCGGCTGCCATAGGCCCGGTGCCATGCAGCGCCGTTATCTCGAACTGGTTCAAACGCAAGCGCGGTACAGCAGTGGGCGTCATGTCAGCGGGCATCGGCGCTGGGGGAGTCGTTGTGGCGCCCTTCCTCGGCTACATGCTGTCGCAATCAGACTGGCGAACAGCCTATCTTTCCCTGGCCGTTCTGGTCATGGCCCTGGCCATACCGCTCGCGCTGGGTCTCATACGTACTCGGCCGTCCGAGATGGGACTCTATCCGGATGGCGCGAAGGGACCGGCTGGAGACCCGGAAGATGCGACACGCAGGGGTGGGGAGAGGGAAGGCAGCACACTGAAGCAGGCGCTTAGGACCCCGACCTTCTGGCTCATCTCAGTGTCGTTCTTCTGCTACGCCTTCGCCAGCATGGGCGCCCTTCAGGCGTCGGTGCCCTTTCTTGAGGACATAGGCTATCCGACAGCCACCGCTGCATCGGCCCTCGCGGCGCTTGGATTCGGGAGCGCTGTAGGGAAGATTCTCTTTGGCTGGCTCTGCGACAGAATGCGGCCGAATCGAGCATTCGCCATCGGCACCGCGATTCTGTTGGCAGGCGTGCTCGTGCTGCTCACCGTGCGTGCCGAGTCACCGCTGGCTCTTATCTGGACATACGCGCTGCTGCTCGGCCTGGGGGCCGGAGCATGGCTTCCCACTCTGTCGATACTGGCGAGCACCACCTTCGGCCTCCGCCACTATGGCGCCGTGTTCGGCGCGCTCAACCTCTGTCTCAGCCTTGGAACGGCTATCGGACCGCTCTTCTCCGGGATGATGCACGACGCAACGGACTCGTACCTCGCGACTTTCACCATCTTCGCAGTGCTATTGGCCATCGCACTACCCCTCATTCTGCTGGTCAAACGCCCGAAGCCTCCGACCAGCTAGTTCGTCGACCGCAACTCCTATTCGGAAGTTCGCCCGCCAGCAGCTCGCATAGCACTCTTTCATTTGCGCTTCCTCACTCGGGTTTTCAGCACGCCCGAAATAAGTGTGAGGTCACCGGATTCGTCACGGCGTCTGTCGCTGGCGCCGACAAATGTTATGGCGTACCATGCGGCTTGCCTCGGAGAAGGCTCTTCTTCTCCAGGCCTACATAGTCGAATCGACTGGGAGGTGTTTGAACATGGCCAAGCTTGTTACAGGAGGCACAGGTTTCATCGGTGCGTGCCTCGTAGACCAGCTTCTCGAAAGGGGCGAGGAGGTAGTAGTCCTCGACAGAGCTCAAACCGCTCACTGGGATGGGGCGAGTCGCAAGCCGAAGATCGTGATTGGCGATATCACCAACTGGCCCGAGGTTATGAACGTATTCCAGGGCAATTCAATTGACTGCGTCTACCACCTGGCAGCGATGCTGAGCCTGCCATCTGAGGCAAATCCGTGGGCGGCGTTCCAGGTGAATGTCGTCGGGTCGATGAACATGCTTGAGGCTGTCCGGCTGTTCGGCCCCAATAAGCTCATCATGGCCAGTACCACGGGTACATACGGTCTGGACATAGATGCACCGGAGATTAGCGACACGACCATCCAGCGGCCAACCACCATGTATGGAAGCACGAAGGTATTCGGGGAACTCCTTGGCAGGTTCTATCGCAAGAAGTTCGGGACAGACTTCAGGTCCGTTCGCATCCCGTCCCTGGTAGGACCGGGTATCAAGACGCGGGCCATCGGGCAATACAACTCTTGGATGATAGAGGCGGCCGTTCTGGGCAGGCCCTACGTGTGTTATGGACTACCCGACAGAGGTCTTCCGTTGATCTACTACAAGGACACGGCTGCTGCGTTCGCTGTTCTGGCTGACGCCAGCATGGACAGAATCAAGACCGTGAACTACAACATAGCAGGGGTAAACGCATCGGTGCCGCCCAGGGATATCGAAGCCTCGGTGAAGAGACTGATTCCGGGGGCAGTCATCTCATACGACCCGGACCCCGTTGTCATCCAGTTCTTCTCTACCCTGCGATTCGATGCGCTCGATGACACGCCGGCTCGTGAGGAGTGGGACTGGCGTCCACAGTTCAATACGGTCGATGCCATCGTCGAGGACTTCGCGAAGGAAGTGCGGGCGCACCCAGAGCGCTACCCTCTCTAGAGCTAGCACCCGCGTCTGGCGACCCGTCCGGCGAGTATGGCTCTCTTCCTTCAACGGAAGAGTTCAGGCTCATATGCGCAAGAGACGCCCGCCGTTTCCGTTCTTTCGCCCCGACGGGGCCGAAAACGAGGAGAATCCATGACATTATCGCCTGACCGGCAGACATCGCTGTCCGACATGACGGGCCACCATCCTTGGCCCCTTGGCCCGTTGCGGTCCGGTTGCTTCGGGACCAGCTTGTTGCGCTTCAAAGAGCGGCCGCGCCGATTGTCCGCCTCATCCGGAGACGCAGGCTCGCCTGAGGGCCGCTCCCTGCACTCGTGCTGTCTCAGTCTCTGATGAGAGAGCGAAGCATGGAGTTACCGGCACCAGTCAGAGCCAGCAGTGTGACCTCCGGCTTTCCGGCGCGAGGCCCTCTGCAAACCAGCGAGGCATCATTGCTTCAGAGTAGACGAGTATGGTGTTCCCGGAATTTTCGTGGTGCTAGAATGGCACGGGCCCGAAACGACAGCCGGAAGGAGGCATCACATGGGTGACAAGCACTACACCATCACGCCGGTGAAGGTCGGTACGCTGAACATCGACAAGCCGCAGTTTGTCTGGGGCCAGGGATGGGGCATAGAGATAAAGTGCCCGGTGTTGATGTTCTACGTGGAGGGCGGCGGCAAGCGCATCATGGTAGACACGGGATGCGCCGACCCCGAGTGGGGCACAAAGCACCATAAATACCTTGTCCAAACCCCGGAGGAGCAACCCGCGCGGGCGCTTGCGGCCATCGGCGTGAACCCGGCGGAGATAGACATCGTGGTCGCCACTCACCTGCACTGGGACCACTGCTACAACCACGAGCTGTTCACCAACGCTCGCTTCCTGGTGCAGAGGAGAGAACTGCAGTACGCGGCGGCGCCTGCTCCCATTTTCGCAAATACGTATGAGGCGCCAACCACGGGCATGACGCCCGCCTACAGCAAGACGAAATTCGAGGTCATGGATGGCGACTACGACCTGGCGGAGGGTCTGAAGGTGCTCTTCGCGCCGGGACACGCGCCGGGGATGCAATGTCTGCTGGTCAACACAGCCAAAGGGACATACTACATCGCCGGCGACAACGTACCGCTCTACGAGAACCTTGAGGGCAACAAGTTCGGCCACCCCATCCCGGGCATGATCTTCGAGAACCTTAGCGTGTACTATGAGACGTTCAGACGCATGGAGCGCCTCGCCGACCACGTGTTGCCGGGGCATGACTTCAAGGTGCTGGACCAGACACGGTACGGATAGCCTGGCTGGAAGGAGGCGCGTCGCGAGTTCACGTCGCGCCTGTAGGATATCTCAGCGCTTCACTGAGGAGGTCTCCTGACAATGTCGTCACCCGACAACAAGCCGCCGGAAAGAAAGAAAACCACTCCCATGGACCTGCTGGCGAAGAAGCAGCGGGGTGAGAAGATTGTGCGAATCACTTGCTACGACTATCCCATGGCCCTGCTGGCCGACCGCGCCGGAGTAGATGCCATCCTTGTGGGAGATTCGTGTGGCATGGTGGTTGCGGGCCTGAAGAGCACCGTTCCGGTGTCGATGGAAGAGATGATCTATCACTGCAAAGCCGTGTCGCGAGCTGCCCAACATGCCATGGTTATCGGCGACCTTCCTTTCCTGTCCTACCAGACCGACATCAGAGACGCGATATACAACGCTGGTCGGCTTCTGAAAGAAGGAGGGGCAGATGTCGTCAAGCTGGAGGGAGGACAAGACTTCGCCCCGACTGTCAGGGCTATCGCCAGGGCCGGTATCCCGATCGTGGGTCATATAGGAATTACTCCCCAGAGTGCGGCAATGTCAGGCGGATTCAAAGTCCAGGGCACTGACGTCGCCACCGCCCGGAGGTTGATTGAGGATGCCAGGGCGCTGGAAGCGGCCGGAGCATTCATGCTGACACTCGAAGGAGCGCCGGACCGCCTCGCGGAGGTCATCTGCAAGGAGCTTGCCATCCCGGTCACCACAATGGGCGCCGGACCCAACACCGACGGGCAAACGATTAACATGTACGACATACTCGGGCTGTTCGACAAGTTCACGCCCAAGTTCGTCAAGAAGTATGCCAATCTTGCCGAAGTGATAGTAGAGGCATTGCAGCAATACAAGCAGGAAGTGGAGCAGGGTGTGTATCCCGGACCGGAGCATACCTACCACATCAAAGACGAGGTGCTGAAGGAGATACTGGGGAAGTAGCCTCGCCCGTCTCCGGGAAAGTGACGGTGTCGGCACCGCTCTCACAGTGTCCCCTCGGTTCACGGTGCCGGTCGCCGTGGGCGAGCACAGTCGCCAGGGCCCGCTGCTGGAGATGCATGGGTCGCCTGGCGGGAAAGGCGGAGAAGGGCGTCACGGCTGTAGTCCAGGTTCTCTGCCGCGAATCTGAAGAGTGAGGAGAAGCCGATGCAGGAGGGGCCGATAGCTCGCCCGTCCAGAGAGATAGTGGAGGGATTCAGAGCCATTCCAACGGCCACTATCAGTGACGTTCTGGACAGTATGAACATCAGCGGGATTGTGAATGGATTCCGCTGTCTGCTCCCGGGTGTCCGAATCGCCGGATGCGCCTTCACCGTCAGGTCAATTGCGGCTGAACGGGACACCTATACAGCGGCTGATTTCCCGATAGGCCGGGTGATTGAGAAGATGGAAGAGGGTGACGTCTTCATGGTCGACCTGGGTGGTCGGGAAATCTCCCATGCCGGCGGCCTGGCATGTACTGCGATGAAGGTCCGTGGCGTTGCGGGGATGGTGATAGATGGCGGATGTCGCGATATAGACCACATCATAGGCATAGGCTTCCGGGCCTATACGCGTCACGTGTGCGCCACCGGTGCAAGGTCGCGGGTCAAGATAGTCGCCACCAATCTCCCGATTGAGGTGGGTGGGATTCGCGTGTGTCCTGGCGACATAGTGGTGGCTGATGCCACGAGTGTGGCTATTGTCCCATCGGACGTGGCGCAGAAAGTCCTGGAGGAATGCCAGCACCGGGAAGAGCTTGAGGGGCAGTTCGTGGCGAACTTGCACAAATTGGCGACATTCGAAGAGTCGCACAAGAAACTGGGCATCCTCTAGGCGGCACTCGCATGCTGCAAGAGGAGGTTAACGGCGGCCTCCCGTAGAGGCGATGGCAGGCCTCACCCATCATCTCACCCCGGGATCGCGTTGTAGCAAACACCCTCATGGGTCTGCGCCTACGTCCAGGGGTGGCGAAGCGCGGCCTGCTGTAGAGGTCGTTCGAGAACGACCCGCTGATTGTGGTGGCTGGTTCGTCGTACGGAACCGAAACCCTCCACCTCCCTTCACCAACGCCTGAGAATCATCATACGCCCTCACTCGTCACCGCTTCGCGGTGAGGTGAAATGAACACAATGTCCCCCGAACTCTCCAGGATTCCCCGTGCGCGCTGACCGTGGCCGGCCAACTACCACCGCACGGCAGACACACATCGTGTACCCGCACTCCTGTCGGGTACCGCTGAACAGACGGTCGGGCTGCCGGCAGGGCCGGTCTCACCAAGACGAACCGCGTCACTAGCGGAACCGGCTCGGTGAGACCAGCTGCACCTCCGGTCCCTAGTGCTCCAGACAGTATGGAGATGCGTCGGCGTACTTGATGCCAGTCTGCTCGTGATGCGTCTCCCTGATATCCGACGTAAGCTGATGGGCGATAGGGTACGAGTGTCCGGTAAGCCACGTCGCCTCCATGCCCGCCACCCACGCATCGAACTTGTCTATTCTGACGCCGCACCCGAGTTCAGTGTCCTCGAAGCCACCCCAGCGACGCGCACCGTGACACATGAACGCTATGGTGGCCACCTGGTCTGAAATCATGGGCTCTGCGGTGGCATTGCCGCATGCGCCGCAGCCGTTGCCGTACTGCACGACAAACCTGCCACCCCTAAACCACATTGCCCCGTCCATCACCTTGTTTGTGCGACCGGGGGTAACAGCCATGACGATGACGTCCGGAACAAGAGGCAGGTCCTCAAGCGCTCCGATGGTAATGGCCTTGACCCTGAACGGAATCTTGGGAATCGTGTCCATCGCGCTGACACACAGGTCCGTGTCATAGAAGTGAATCCCCGCAAGGCTCTCGGCGACGTCCTTAGGCATGTCCTCAAAGCCGAGGATTCCTTTTGCCCACGGGCAGGTGATGTCGTCCTTCTCGATAACGACTATCTCGCGGTCATCTGCACCGTTGTTGCGGATCATGGACAAGAATTGGCAGTACGTGTGCTTGGCCCGCGGCTTCACCCCGGCGTTATCGGGGATAGTCTCGCCCTCTCTCCAGAACTTGACCCCTACCGGCAAAGTCGGTGGTCTGAAGTGCTTGTCAATCTTGCGCGCCCGGGCCAGGTTCGCCTTCCGAATCTCCTCGGGAGGCTTCCTTCGCTCCTCCTTGAGCGCCTGAACGGTCTTGGCAATGGTCTCTTCCAGGATCTGCGCGGCTGTGATTGCGGCCATCTCGATACCCTCCTTTTCGTGACGCAAATATACGCTCGCTGGCTTAACCGCCAGCGGTCATTCCTCAAGGCATACGCGACTCGCGACTGCGTGAGCGCACGCGAAACTCGGTAGGTCGGGCGACGCCAGCAATCGTGACCGTCCGTCAGCACGACTCTCGCCACGCCGTCACGAACGATGACATGGGTTAAAAGTATAGGCGATGAGGTTCATGGCGTCCAGAAGTCTGCCAAGCGTAATCACGGCGATACCGTACGAATCTCCGGAGTGCCGAAACTACAATTGAGTCATTGAGGTAGAAGAGTCGCCCACTGCGCGCCAATTCGGAACGTGACGCGCGGCAAGTACGGGGTGCCCATAATTCAATCGGGGACTATGGCCATTCCATTACCCGACAGGCTCCTGGTCTGAGGAAGATGTCTATTTGCGCAGTTTCGCAAGCAAGTCCTCCCTGGGAGGTGTGAAGACATCGAGGACTCTTGCTCCCTCCCGCCCTACATAGGCCCCGTGCTCTTCATCAGGTGCGAAGATGAGCACATCGCCCTCCTGAACCGGATACAGCTTGCCCTCAACAACGAAATCCGCGTCGCCTTTGAGCACAATCGTCACCTGCTCTATGTCCTTGTGGCGATGGGGGTCCGCATAGCTGTCGGCTGGCATGTCCACGAAGCTCAGCATGATTCTTTCCCCACAGATGATATTGGCCGCGCCGTGACTGCCCAGGTCGGCGAACTGCCCCTGGCCTATGTGCATAACCCTGCTGTCGCGCTCTTCCTTGCCTGCAATAGGTTCCCTGCGTTCCATCAATACCTCCTAAATCGTCGGCGTGTTTGCTGGCGGCGAGTATGCAACGGGTCATGGGATGGGAGGGACTCTCCCGTTGCCTTTCGAGTCACGAGCCTGTCATTCCGTGACATGGCGGCCGCCTTGACCGCAGTCGGCCAATGCCGACGCTGAAACCGATTGAGAACGGCCTCATCAGAATCCCCCGGTCCGTAAGCGACATGTCGTGCTTCTACTCCACGGGGTAGTACTCGACGGTGATCGTCGGAAGTTGGCCGCGTTCCCAGTGCAGCAGGTCTCTCACTCCATCGAAGTCCGATTCTCCGTCCGAGAACTGCAGGCGGAACTGGAACCTACTCTCGCCAACCTCGTCCTGCAGCGCGTCCCTGAACCCTGGGCAGGTCATCGGAGTGTCCAGTTCGTCGAGGTCGCACCATTCCCCAATCGGCTCGGACACGTCACCAGTCCAGTACTCGCCGCCGAGTTTGTCGTACTCGTGTACATATGCTCGCAGACAGCCGAGATCAAGGTACGAATCGTCATACGGGATGTCGTAGGCAGAAAGATCGGCGATGACTCGCGAGATGATTGCGTCGTACGGGATGTCAGAGATGTCGAAGGAAAGGAAGCCGTGGAAACCCCTGTCGGCGTCGTCATCGCCCACGTAGATGCCAATCGTCCTTTCTACCCCGCTGCTGCGGATGTAGCCGGTGAGTTCCTCCTCCGGCGTCAAAGTCACATCCTGCATATCGTGCTGCAATGAGACGGTCACGGTTACGTTCGCGATGGCTGCAAAGCCCCCACTCGTTGCCGTCAGCTCGTAGGTGGTTGTCTCATCCGGCGTCACTACCACCGACCCGCTCAAGGCCACTGTGCCGATGCCCTCATCGATGCTGACCGACGTCGCGTCGGAGACGTTCCAAGACAGCGTCGCGCTCTCACCCGGCTCGATGATCGAGGGCGACGCGTTGAAGTCTCTCACCATCGCCATGGCCATCGCATCGCTTGCGGAGAGCACTTTCACGGAGCCATGTACCTTATCGGACGACGCGTCGCTATTGTCCTGCACCATGAAGTCGATGACGTGGACGCCCACCGAAAGAGAATCAGTCTGGAATGCAGGCAACCGGCTCAGTTCGCCATCCAGATCCGAGCGCCAGCGGTAGCCCACCACCTCGCCATCTGCATCGGTACCCTGGCCGACGAACGTGATCATCTCGCCGTCGGTCGGCTCTGCCGGCGAAATGGAGCTTATGTACGCTTTGGGAGGCTGGTTCGACTGCGGTGAGATGTTGGAGCACCCGGCTAGAACCAGCAATGCACAGACAAAAGGCAAAGCCTTATTCATCTTCCGACCTCTCATCCATGGTCGAGTCCTCCCTCAAGTAGCAGCATAGCGCTCTTCACTCCAGACTACAACGGGCAGGGGAGTTCACCAGTTCGCTCTTCAGCTCCAGGGACAGTGTGTGTAGGTCTTGAAATGACCTGGAATTCACCAACTCGAAATCTCAGCCTCAGGCCCTGACAAACCTGTTCTCCAGGCGTTGTGTAGTTTAGTGATAGGAAATACGTAGGCCATGGCCGCCAACCCGGAGAAGGTTCTGGCACGTCAAGGAGTAATCGATGAAGAGACTATTCGCAATCGCCGCTGTTCTGACCCTGGTGCTGATCGCCACCGCATCTCCGGTGCTCGCCGGCGGTGGCAAGGTGATGGGAGAGAACGGACAGGGTGACGTCAACCAAGTCCAGGTGATGGACCCCCCTCCATTCCAGCCATAGTATTCTCGTCCGCCTGATACTCAAGAACGGACATGCCCCGTGGTCAATGCCGGTCTCACCGGCTTGTCACGGGGCAGTGCTGCTTGACTCGCGTCTCTGAGCCGCCGTTGCGCCACAGCAGGGCCCTCATGGCCCTCGACGCACAGCTCACCGGTTGGGGACTGCCTTCCCGCGCGCGGAAGGGAAAGGCTACTTCGACCACATGCGGGGCAGCGATTCCCTCCCCGCCGATTCCCGCCGCAGGGCAGAACGAATACGATGCACCCGGAACACAGTAGTTGCCGGCTGCTTCCCTATTCCGGCCAGTTCTCTTTCAGGAAGCCCGCTCTACCTGACCCCCACTTGTAGGAGTCATAGTAGTACGGGTTCTTCTCGTAGTAGTCCTGGTGATACTCCTCAGCCACGTAGAATGGTTTGGCGGGTAGTATCAGGGTCGCTATCGGCTCATCGAACTTGCCGGAAGTCTCGAGTTGAAGCTTCGACTTTTCGGCCAATTCCCTTTGCATTTCGTCATGATAGAAGATAGCGGTCCTGTACTGCGGTCCCTGGTCCACGAACTGCCCCCCGGCATCGGTCGGGTCAACCTGCCTCCAGAAGACCTCAAGCAGTTGCTCGTAGCTCACCTTCTGAGGGTCATAGGTGATCTGCACAGCCTCATAGTGGCCGGTATTGCCCGATATCACGTCTTGATAGCTTGGGTCTTCCACATCTCCGCCTGTGTACCCCACTACCAGCTTCTTCACCCCCTCCAGTTCGTCATAAGGGGGTTGCATACACCAGAAGCATCCCCCGGCAAAGGTGGC
>CAZQML010000218.1:0-3663 GCA_964594245.1 uncultured Dehalococcoidales bacterium
TGCCTTCAACTGCACTGATGGCGTCGATATTCTCTACCCCCCGCTTCGTCTCGATCTGCACCATGAGCATGACTCTGCTGTTGGCTCTCGTTGTGAACTGAACGGGGTCAGGTTTGCTGAATCCACTGTGCGCCCGCCGTAATGAAAGCCCACGTGAACCCATGGGAGCGTAGCGAATCAGCTCCAGGGCCTCTTCGACCTGCTCCACAGTCTCGATTCGCGGCACCAGCAGACCGAGCGCACCGGCATCGAGCGGCTTCTGGAATGATTCGCGCCGGATGTCAGGCACGCGGACGAATGGGACGATGTTCAACCCACGGCAGGACACGATGATATCGTTGGCCGTTTCATGGCTGAACGAGCCGTGTTCCATGTCAATGATGAAGAAATCCAGGCCGGCACTCTTCAGGATCATGCCGATAGCGGGAGTTCGCACCTCGGCAACCATGCAACCGCACACAACATTACCCCTTGATAGCTCTGATTTGATCCGGTTTGTACTGTCCATTACACGTTCCCCCTACAACACCAGTGAAGGTCGGGCTGCTTACCGGCATTCACGAACGAAGCGATGCTTTCCTTCATATCGACCGGCTTCCCGGAAGCGCATGGGACAATGCTAGCATCTTGAATCGAGGAGCATTGCGCCAGGACCTCGAGCATCGGCGCACATGTCAAGCCATGCCAACGTTCCGGCGCACAAGGCGCTCATCACAGACGAACTCGACTTCATCTGCAAGAACCGGGAGATATCCCGCAAGTTGCTGACGCTCGTGCCCGAATAGGCGAACCACCACCTGGACACACATCGGCGCGCAGCCGATAACGGGAATCCGTCAGCGGGTCTAACTCAGCAGTAGAGTTCTTGCTTCCCAGGCAGGCTGTCGCGGGTTCGAATCCCGTCGCACGCTGTACTACTCTGCAAGGGGGCGCCGTCCTGGCGGCATAGATGTCTGGAAGCCACCGCTACCCGAGGGAGGGTGACCTGGGTGGGCGATGATTGGGCGACATCTACCCCTTCGTCGGACGGGCGGCCTCCGAACTGGTCTTTGTTCGGGCGGTAACGGCAAAACACGCCCCCTCACCGTTCCCGGGGCAGGCGTGGGCCTGCCGGTAGCGGGACCTGCCTAACCGAAGGGAACCGGGACGAAAAGTTCCACGGTGTGGAAGTCGGTGATCTCCTCGTACTTCGGCATCATGGCCACGACTTCCGGGTCGGCCATGATCTCCTCGAAAAACCGTTCCAGGTCTGCGACGCTGTCCCACTCCACTTCGAAAATGACCGTGTGCATGTAGTCCTGTCCGCCGAACAGTGGCTGGTAGCCCCGCTCTCCCGTCGGCTGTCCGTGCCGATGCACTGCCGCCATGTACTGGCGGTTGAGTGCCATCATCTCAGCCATCTTGCCCGGGCGCGCCCTCATGGTTCCACGCTGTACAACCTTCATGAGCACCTCCATACGGATGTGTCCAGGCCGTAGATTGGATAACGAGAAGAATCGAGTTGAAATCCACCGCTGACATCATCCTCCCAACTTATCCATTGTCAACCCGTCCGGGTGTGATGTCAACCGGGCAGACTGCCTCGAAACTCGTGCCGTCTCACAGGCTGGCCGCGGCAGATAGGCGCGTGCGGTATGTGCTACAATCGCCACGGAATCCCCGGCCGCGGTGGCAGCGTACTGGGCACCAAGGCAACAACGTCTATCCTTTCGACACCTTGTTTTCGCGCAGGCTGGTCGGGGTCGGTGTTCGCTCCACTGAGCCAGATGGGCCTTGAATTCACCATAGTTCGACGCTGCTGCCGGTGTAGCCTCGCGTAATCACAACCAAGGAGAGGGTTACCAAATGCACCGTAAGATGCACTATCGGCACGTATCTGCACTGCTGCTTACTCTGCTTCTCCTCGCGACCACCACGTCCTGCGGCTCCGTGGACGTCGATGACGTGATAAGCAAGGCTGGAGAGGTAGCGAAGGACGTCGGTCAGGTGGTCAAAGACGCTGTTGATGAACACGGCGCAGATGATTCGTCTGACGATGAGCCGGGAGGGCAAACCGTATCCCGTCCTCCCAGGCCGACAGGCACACTCGTGACGGGGCCGGAGACTCCGCTAGTCTCAAAGACCGTGGGGCCACCGGGCGGTTCTGTGAGCGTGGACAAGCCGGACGACCCGCTTGACGGCCTTGAGATTCTGGTGCCGGGGGGAGCATATCCGAACAACAGGCAGTTCGAAGTGTCATCGGCGCCTGTCGACGGGCACACCTTCGGAGAGTACTTCGACCCTGCAACGCCGCTCATCAGTATCGACAACGGTGGCGACTACTCCGAGGAGTTCATGACGGTACGCATACCCGTGGACATTCCTCCGGACCACTTCGCCATGGCCTTCTACTATGACGATGCTACGGGCACACTCGAAGGCATCCCATTCAACGGAATGGACGAGCAATCAATCACCATCGTCACGCGGCATTTCTGTAGCCTGCTCGTCAGCATCGTCAAGAACACCGTGCTGGATGACCTCATGAAGAGCGACATCGATTCGCACTTCCGCCCCGGCATCGACGACTGGCAGTTCACCAACCGCGGTTCCTACATAGCTAAGAAGGGCCACTGCACGGGGCAATGCCTCACCGAACTGTGGTATTTCTGTGAACAACCGGACGGCGTCGACCTGACTCTCAACGGCCGCTACGACAACAACGGCAGGAAACCATCAACCCCGAATTTCTGGCTGGATGACTCATATGGCTACAGGTTGGCGTCGACTGTGCAGAAGGACATTAACTGGAGCGGCTTCGAGAACAAGCTGATGAAGAACCTGGCGGGACAGAACGACGAACTGACCTACAAGATGTTCGCCTACTCCATTCAGCTCACGGGCGAACCACAGGAAGTTGGGTTATTTGCGAGTGCCGGCGGCGGCCATGACCTGGTTTGTTACCGTGTCCACAACAGCAACCTCTACGTCGCAGATCCCAACTACCCGGGCAATACTGACCGCAGAATCGAGTTCATGAATGGGCAATTCAAGCCCTATGAGTCCGGCGAGAATGCCGCTGAGATAGCCGCGGGCAACAGTAAGACATACGAGACCATTGAATACTGCGCCAAATCTGCAACCGTGGACTGGAACAAGATTGGCGCGCGCTGGAACGAGTTCCAATCTGGCACCATCGGAAATGACTACTTCCCGTCATGCACCGTCATGGTCGCAAATCCCGACTATACTTCGCAGCCGCTCGTTGATGGCTTCGTGAACGATGGGAAGATGCTCGGAATCTTTGTCTCCGTGCCACGTACCGCGGTATTCTGTGAAGTCTACAGATCCGGAACCAAGCTCCCCCCGTCCCCCTACAATGAGTATGAACTGCAGGACGGCAATAACCTCCTTGGCGTCGCCATCCTGGGTTACCCCGACAGTGGCCGGGACATCTCCGACCAGAGATACGTCGACTTCCAGTACTTCAATGTACAGTACGGTGAACAAGAGGAATGCCACGGGTGGGTGCTGGATTCCGTTGACGTGGTCCAGAACTACGGCGGCGTCAATACGGAGAACGAGGAATACGTGCAGCCACTGCAGCACGATAACGGCCACTTCTCCTACTCGGTCCGCGCAGTCGTGAGGGACAACAGTCCGGGTGCTCCGGGTGGTGAGGTG
>CAZQML010000219.1:0-17675 GCA_964594245.1 uncultured Dehalococcoidales bacterium
AGGCCCGTCGATTGCCGAGGGAGAACAGGTCGCTGTCGTGCGTGTCGAGGGACTACGGTTGTTCGTGGTGCTTGCGGCCGATGAGCAGCCGGAATCTTGACTCCGGGGCCGCGACTGTGATGGCTGCCGCTGTCTGGGAGTTGACGGTGGCGGACGCTGCCAATAGACTGGTGGGGACGACTGGTACGTCGGTTGGAGGGGAGACATGGAAGAACCGAGAAGAATACGGCTGTCGGTGGGTGTGGTGGCGAGCTATGCGACGCTAAACAACACGCAGGCGGCGGCGACCGTGTGGGACTCACTGCCCCTCGAGTTTAGGGTGCAGACATGGGGAGATGAGCTCTACGGCGCGATTCCACTTGACCTGAAACTCGAGAGGCCACAGGAAGTCGTGCTTCCGGGTGACCTTGGCTATTGGCCGCCGGGCCACGCATTCTGTATCTTCTTCGGCCCGACTCCTGCCAGCGATGGCGACGAGGTGAGGGCAGCCAGCGCTGTGACCGTGTTGGGACACGTGGAGGGGGAGTCAACGGTCTTCCGATCCGTGAAGAGCGGGGCAAAGGTACGCGTCGAGCGGGCCTGATTCCAGGGGATTGGGTGGAGTAGTGCAGTGTTGCTGTCCGGCGCGCCCCTGCTGCGATTGCCCGCTTGTCCAGGCAGGGTTCTGCTTGTGGCTCTGCTTGCTGCGGCCGCCTTGTCCTGCGATGAACCGGCACCCTGCGATGGAGAAGGAGAGCTGAGCATACTCGTCAGTAGCGAGGCGTTCGAACACGAGGGAGAGATTCCTCGCAGGTACACCTGTGACGGCGAGAACCTGTCTCCGCCCCTGTCGTGGGTGCCGCTGCCCGGGGACACGAAGTCAGTAGCGTTGATTGTCGACGATCCGGATGCGCCCTCTGGAGTGTTCACTCACTGGGTTCTCTTCAACCTGCCGCCGGACGTCACTGAGCTTCCTGAGGGACTGCCCGGCCGCGACAAGTTGGAGAATGGAGCGCTGCAGGGGCAAAACGGCTTTCAGAAGACAGGCTACGGCGGCCCGTGTCCGCCCAAAGGCTCACCGCATCACTACTACTTCACTGTGTATGCGCTCGACAGCGTGGTTAACGTGCAGGCAGGAGCCTCGAAGATAGAACTACTCGACGCGATGAGTGGACACGTACTCGGCCGGGGGCAACTTGTTGGCGTCTACGAGCGTTAGGCGCGCGGGGTCACAGGTGAGCTGCGTGGAGAGGGTGGCTACCAGGCGTCGATATCTGCACGGAAGAACACCGTGGCGCACAGTTCGATCACGAACCCATATGCCGGCCCGAGGATGAGCGGCCACCAGAAGCCCAGGCCTTGGCTCTGGGTAAACAGCGCCAGCACCACGCCGAACAGCCCTCCGATGACTACGCCGTGTGCCATCCAGTGAATCCTCAGGGAGCTGATGCCGATGGTGAAACCCATGAGCGCGTTCGTGAGAACGAGCAGAACTCCGAAGCTCGACACGACGTCCAGCCCCATTCCGCGTGAGCATATCGCCCAGGATGCGAACCCGCACGCCGTTCCCAGGAGCGTTGTCACCAGTATTCGTCGTTCGTTCAGCAAAGGCACCCTCCTTTCCCGAACCCTTTCTGCATCTGCAGCCCGGTCTCGGGATGGGTATCTCACTGTATAACGACGGACAGGGGCAGTGGGTTATGGTGGGAAGCCGGATGTGGGCGTATTGACCGGGGTGCTACGGGACGAGCAAGGGGACGAGGTAGATGACCTCGAGGACTTCATAGACCGCGGCGACCGCGAGGACGATGGCCACCAGTAGATACACGGACGCTCCGTTGCGAAGTCCACGGAGGTAGCCCTCTTTCCGCGAGAGGGCTCCGACACTCTGTGGAGAGACGAACGCCCTGCCGAGAATCCATGCCCCCAGCATTGCCAGCACGTAGGCCTGGCCCTCAATCACGAGCGTCAGCGAATGTGGAATCATTGCCGCCCGGAGTTCGGGAGTCGTTGGCGCCAGCAGCAGCCCCCACATGGCGGCACGCACAACGCCGATGAATACCCCGCTGAAAGGGATGAGCAGTGAGGGAACGAATATCACGAGCACGCTGGCGATTGCGAAGTTGACGGCAAACGTGAGAATGATGCTCTTGAACACCTCGCCACCGGCATAGGCCTCGGCAACTGTCGCCAGTGGGCCCTCCGTGAAGGACAGGAGGACGGCCTGTGTCAGCATCTCCTGGACCTCAGGGTGGAAGGTGACGTACACCATGCCGCATGCCACAAGGCCGTAGAAAACGACGTTGATGGCAAGGTACGAGCGTCGATACTGCCACACGAGGCGAAGAGTTTTGTTGATGGCCTCTACAAACGACATTGGTGATTGCGGCTCGGGGTGGTTGGCCGCGTGCTTCTACGCGTATACTCTCACGGGTGCGCATGAACGTCAATACGCGGCGAAGAGTCCCCGGTGCTGGATCCTCGGAGTGGCCGAGCCGGTCGTTGCGGGCTGGCAGAGGTGGCTACGGAGAGGACAAGAACACCTGCGCCTTTCTGCCTCTCTCTGACCTGTCAATCACTGCGATTCTGCCGCGGTCCCGCGGACTCTGGGGGGAAGACCGGGGTGGCCAATCATGACGTGGGCCAACGCTGCGCTCCTTAGCGCCTCTGTGATGGCGCTTGTGAGCATTCTGGACAGCCACCTTGTGTCCAAACGTTTCCCCGGAGTGCGCTCCTTCGTCTTGCCGGTTGGGCTCATACATGTGCTCTATGGGGTGACCATGCGGTCGGCGTTTCCCTTGCCTGCGGGCGTTGATGTGTCCCTGGTGGGACTAGCGGTCCTGTCCTCGTGTCTCAGGACAGGCGCTGTTGTGATAATGATTGACAGCCTTCGGCACCGCGAGGTGTCCAGTGTCATACCGGTCGTGTATGCCTACCCGATGTTCGTGGCCGTACTGGCGTTCATGTTTCTGGGCGAAAGACTGACGTTGTTGCAGTGGGGTGCGGTGGGAATCGTGGCGTTCGGTGCCGTGATGATTTCCCTTGGCAGAGAGCCTTCTCGGAGCGACATAGGGCGTCCGGGTGCTGCCTTGCTCTTCCTGTCCAGCCTCCTTCTGGCCGCGGCAGACGTGACCAGCAAGCAGGCGCTGTCCCAACTGACGTTCTGGAATCTCTTCTGGGTGCAGGCGTCCGTGATGGGAGGCATCTTTGTGTTGTGTTGCCTGCGACGTTCGGTGCTTGCCGAGATTGGTTCAATGGCGGACCGCTGGAGGGCGCTCAGGTTGCTCGTGCTCAACGAACTCATTTCACCCGTGGGAATCATACTTTCCTATTGGGCGATGGCGCGCGGCCCCGTGTCTCTAGTGTCTGCGCTTTTGAGCAGCCGTCCGTTACTCGTGCTTCTCTTTGCACTGGTGCTCAGTCACGGGGCGCCGGACTTTCTCTTCTGGAACAAGGGGAGGCGACTCCTGATAACCAAGGTCGCTGCCACTGCGATGATTGTGGGGGGTGTGGCCATCATCAAGATGTCCGGGTGAAGCTGGGAGTCTCCGCGGATGACTACTCCCCGGGGTCCGATTCACCGCGGCTGGGCTTGCGGCCTGTCCTTTCCGTCACGAGAGGGATGATGAAAACGACGCAGGCCACCAGAAAGACGATGCTTCCGATGAGGTAGAGCGCATCGTGATTCTGGATGGCGGACGCAATGAAGAAGCCGGCACACACGATGAAGAGTACCCACCCTGCTAACTGAAACTGGCGTTGTCGCTTTGACATTGTTCCTGGCAAGTGTTGAAGGCTGTTCGCAGGTGGTCGGGTAGCGCCCGCAACCACACGTCTCCAAGAGGCTGCAGAAAACGCATTCTAGCACAGCGGGCCTGGGCTGATCAGTCACACTCGGGCGGGTTCCGTGACCGACGGCAAGTGGGTTGTTTCCCCGGCTACCCAGCCTGCTCTCTGACCGGCGTATGGTATAGTGCGGAAACTCAACACGAAGGCCCTGGCTTCAGTGACTTAGCAGGGCAACCAAGGAGGCGTAATGGCAGAGAATCCGTACTTGTGGCTTGTCGGGACACGCTGTGCTCCCGAGCTTGATGCAGAGTTCAACAAGTGGTACGACGAGGTTCATATCCCGATGGTCATGAAGGGCGGCCACATATCAGCGATGACTCGCTACAAGCTGTCCGGCGAGGTCGAGAGCGACCAGTCACCCTATCTGGCCGCCTACGAGTTCAAGGATGTGGCGACGTTCAAGACATGGCTCGCCAGCGATGCTCTCGCGGCGGCGCGCGCTGAGATGAAGGAGACCTGGGGTGACCGCGACATAGGCATCACGGCCAGGGCCTTCTACGAGCCGGTCAGCCACTTCGGCTAGACGCGCCGGTCGATTGCCCCTGTCGGCAACTGTTCAAGAAACAAGCCGGGCCATCTGGCGCCAGCCAGGGGCCTGGCTCAGTCTTCCGTGCTCGCGTTTCATACAGTGGTCCATCACGACCAGCAGCCCTGCAGCGCGCGCTTTTTTCGCCGCCGGCCGATTCACAACTTCCAGTTGCATCCAGACTGCTCTGGCGCCGATGGCGATGGCGTCATCAACTATGGGTGGCGCCTCGCCGGCAGGACGGAAGACCTGCACGACATCGGGAGTCTCCGGCAGGTCATTCAGGCTCTTGTACACGGCGTGCCCGAGTATCTCAGTGCCGTGGGGGCTAATCGGGAAGACGCGGTACCCGTGCGCAGTCAGATAGCGGAATACGAGATTGCTGTCCGCCTCCTCGCGAGATGAGGCGCCAACCATTGCAACCGTTCGAGCGGTTGCCAGTATGCGCTTTATCGGATATCGCATGCATCTGCTCCTGCGCTGCAATCACGCCCTTCACCGAAAGCCGTGAGATGCCGGCTGTCAGTCGATGCTCAGCTCGTCACGATAGCCCGGGATGGCGACATCCCACCCATGTTTCTCGGTGAGTAGCGCTGCGAAGTCATGCGCTGATTCCTTCTCTCCATGCACCACGAACACCTTGCGCGGTGTGTTCTTGATGCTGGACAGCCAGCGGAGCAGCTCGTTCTGGTCGGCGTGTGCGGAGAACCCGTGAATCTGCTCGATGTGTGCCCTTACAGGATACCTCTCGCCGAAGATCCGTACTTCCTCGGCGCCGTCCACGATCTGCCGCCCGAGCGTCCCGTATGCCTGGTAGCCCACGAACAGGATGGTCGACTCGGGCCGCGTGATGTTGTTCACAAGGTGGTGTTTGACTCTGCCTCCCGTGCACATCCCTGAACCGGCGATTATCATGCCGGTGCCCCCCAGGTAGTTGAGGGCCTTGGAGTGTGCGGTTGTGTCCACGGTCACAAGGCTTGGGAAGTCGAACGGGTTCTTGCTGTTCCGCAACAGCTCCCTCGTTTCCTCATCGAAAAGCTCCTGGTGATTCCGGAACACCTCGGTGACCTTGATGGCCATCGGGCTGTCCAGGAACACGAGGATATGGGGAATCCTGTTTGCGTCGAGCAGGTCGTTCATGTGGTAGAGCACCTCCTGTGCCCTCTCAATGGCGAAGCTCGGCACAACGATGTTTCCTCTCTCCTGCACCGTGTTCTCAATAACCTTCTCGAGTTCGTTCTCGATGTCGGCAACGTTCCCGTGCGTGCGGTTGCCGTATGTGGATTCCATGACGATGTAGTCGGCCTGCTCGAAGGTTGTCGGGTCATGGAGGATTGGCCTGTCCCAGCGCCCAATGTCTCCGGAGAAGATGATGCGCCGCTTCTCGCCGTTCGACTGAACATCTATTGCAATCATGGCGGAGCCGAGTATGTGGCCCGCGTCGAAGTAGCTGGCTGACACACCGTCGGCCAGCACCTGCTCCTGCTTGCAGCGCACGGTCTTGAAGAAGTCGAAGCACCTCTTGGCATCCTCCACGGTGTACAGGGGGACCTCTGCGTGGGGTCCCTGGCGCCCTTCCCTTTGGTGCCGCCTTCTTTTGTGATCGGCGTCGGATTCCTGAAGGTGCGCTGAGTCCAGCAGCGATATTCGCATTATCTCCGCCGTGGCTTGAGTCGAGTATATGGGGCCCTGGAAGCCCTCGCGAACGAGCTTGGGGAGATAGCCGCAATGGTCGAGATGGGCGTGCGTAATCAACACCGCGTCGATGGATGATGGCGGCACCGGGAATGGGTCCCAGTCCCTTGAGCGCAGCTCTCTTTCCTGGTGCATACCGCAGTCGATGAGGAACCTGTGGCCGCTTGTCTCAAGAAGAAAGCGCGAGCCAGTGACGTTCTGTGCAGCGCCGAGGAAATGCAACTTGATGTCCATTCGTCCTCCGATAAGTCCTGCCGACGTGCTGGGTCGCGGGACCGCCGGCTCGCGTTGTCCCGGCAGCGGCGCGCATTCGGCATGTCGTGCGTGTGGGAGATTCTAGCACCCGGCATGCGGCGGCAGCCAACGAACCGGTTCATTGAAGCCTTGCCATCCGGACTCGGCCGGCCCTGATATAATGCGACGTCACTTCGCGTGCGTTGTGTCGGTGTCGGGGTGTGGCATCGCGTCGCCATGTCGCGGGACTCTCTTGTGATGAGGCTGCCAGTTGTCTTTTGACCGGAAAAGACCGTTTTACGGCTACTGGGTTGTCCTCGCCGCCTTCCTGTGCAACGTCATCACGTTCGGCTGCGGCTTCTATGCATTCAGCCTCTTCGTCACTCCTCTGGGGCGAGACCTGGGATGGGGTAGGGGTGACGTCATGGCGGGTTTCACGGTTTTCTTTCTTGCCACGGGCCTTTTCGCTCCGCAGGTAGGCCGGATCGTCGACAGGCACGGGGCGCGCGTCGTGATGGCTCTCGGGGCCGTTGTTGCCGCAGCCGGCTTCGTCGTGCTCAGCTCTGTGACCGTGCTGTGGCAGTTCTACCTCGGGTATGCGATTGTCGGCCTTGGCATGGCCGGTACAGGGCAGATACCGACCAGTGCAGTCGTGTCCAACTGGTTCCAAAAGAGGCGGGGCACCGCAGTTGGCTTCATGGCCTCGGGAATCGGAGTGGGAGGGATAGCCCTTTCGCCTCTTCTGGGAACCTGGCTGCTGCCGCATCTGGGCTGGAGTCACTCCTACCTCGTGCTCGGGGCTCTGTGCGCGCTGGTGATTGCGCCCCTCGCCATCTTTGTAATCAGGACTACTCCCTCGGAAAAGGGTCTCGTGGCATTCGGAGCAGAGAACGTGGCGGCTGCTTTCGGCCATAGGAAAGAACAGCCGGTGGACGGCGTGTCCTTGAAAGTGGCGACGGGAACAGTCGCGTTCTGGCTGATTGTGGCGACCTATCTTCTGAGCCACTTCGCGCAGGTGGGCGCCGTCCAGAACCAGGTGCCGTTCCTGGAGGACGCCGGGTTCTCCATGGCCGTGAGTGCAGGCGCCCTTGGCGCTGTTGGCCTGTGCAGCGCCTTCGGCAAGTTCGGCTTCGGGTGGCTGTGTGACAGGATTCAGGCCAAGTATGCGCTTGCCATCGGTCTCTCCTTGCAGCTTGGGAGCATCGTCGTGCTCATGAGCATAGGCCCGGGTTCTCCCGCCGCCATGGCATGGCTGTACGCGGTAATGATTGGCCTGGGGCTGGGGAGCTGGCTTCCAACCATGTCAATGCTCACCAGCGGATACTTCGGACTCGCCAACTACGGAGCCATCTTCGGTGCTTTCACTATCCCCTATGCGGTGGGAAGTGCGCTCGGTCCGCTGGCGGCGGGACGCCTGTACGACTCGTCTGGCAGCTATGCCGGCGTATTCGTCCTCTTCCTCGTGTTCTTCGCCGTCTCAATAGTGAGCATCCTTGTCTGTCGGCGCCCCGCTGGTCGCTGAACCTGCGGCGTTCAGCAACCGTGGGTGGACTTGAGTGGCCTCGGATGCATATACTTCTGAGGCTATGTCCCGCCGATGCCGGAGCGTGTTTTCACGCAAACAGTGTGGTGGGCTGGGACTTTTTCCTCTTGCCGGGAGACACCGCCTGTTCCTTGACAGAGTGGTACGCCGGGGTCTGAAGACATGGTGGACATAATTGCCAGAGTAGTATCACAGCAGGGCATCTGCGAGGCCGGGCATCAGGTGGGTGATGAGTTTGTAATCGGCCAGAAGACCCCGTGTGGCATGTGCTCGTGGTCTTTCTGCACCCTGTACCCATTCTCCCAGGTTCTGCAGTTCGGAGGCCGCTTTCCGTGGGAGCCTGACGCTGACATGGCGCGTGTTGCCTGTCCTGACCCTGACAATCCGGTTGTATTCGAGCTGCGGAGAGAGGCCGGCAGGTGACCCGGTCGGACAAGCGACGAGCGGAGGCGTCCCGGCGTATGTGGGTCCCCAGGCTTGCCCTGACTGGTGTTCCCGATGAGGCTGCACGATGACATCCCCCGATGTCGATGAGAAGGCCAGGGAGGTTGTGAAAGGGCTCCGAATGGCTCAGGCGCGCGCGCGCCACAAGTCGTTCTGGACCTACATCGGCAGGAAGATCCGCGACCATCTCATGGCCGGCATCCTGGTCGTGGTGCCTCTCGGGGCAACGATTCTCATCATCAAGTGGCTCTTCGAGTGGGTCGATGACATTCTTCAACCCATTATCCGCACGTTCTTGGGTCGGCCCATATACGGACTTGGCTTCGCCATCACCTTTCTTGTCATCTACATCGCTGGCGTGATTGTCACCTATATTGGAGGACATCGCCTCATCGAGTTCGCGGAGTCGCTTCTGGAGCGAGTTCCCGTTGTGAGGCAGATGTACTCCGGCATCAAGCAGGTCCTGCAGGCCTTCACCTCTCCGCGTGAGACGGGGTTCATGCAGGTCGTCCTGGTCGAGTTCCCCCGCAAGGGGATCCGAACGCTGGGCTTCATCACGAACGAGGAGTACGACAGGTCCGGCCAGAAGCTGCTGAACGTATTCATTCCTACAGCCCCGAATCCTATGTCCGGGTTCCTGGAGATCATGCGCGAGGAGGACGTACTGCGCACTGACATCCCTGTTGATGACGCTCTCAAGATGATTGTGTCGGCCGGGCGCGTGTCCCTCAAAAAGGTGAACGTGAAGCTCAGCAACAACAGCCGGAACGGGGATGCGCAGGAGGGCCCCCGAGAGCATCCTTCCAAGCCTTCCTCCTGACGATACCGGCGCCGGGAGGCGGGTCTGTGCACTGCAAAGGAGAAGTGTTGTGGACAATTCCAGATTCGAAGTAGCAGCAGACCATCTTCGCTGGCATTGCGATCCGTCCCAGTTCGACTTCGACTGCACCGAAGACCTGGCGCCTCTGCATGAATTCATCGGGCAGGACAGGGCGATACGCGCCATCGAGTTCGGATTGTCCATGGAGCGAGACGGCTACAACATCTACCTTTCGGGCCTGACCGGCACGGGGAAGACTTCGGTTGCCAAGACATACATTCAGAAGCTGATACTTGAGAAGGAGGAGCGTGGCGAGACCTACCACGTCAGCGACTGGTGCTATATCTACAACTTCGCACATGCGGACCGCCCGCGCATGGTTGAGTTGCCGCGAGGTACGGGACACGAGTTCAGAGATGACATCGGCGGCCTTCTACAGCGCCTGAAGAGGGACCTGGCGAAGGCGTTCTCCAGTGATGACTACAAGGCACAGAGGAAGGCGATAGTCGAGGAGGGGCAGGCCAAACAGCAGCAGGCATTCGGCGAGCTGCGCACGGAGGCACTGAAGAAAGGCTTTCTCATCCAGATGTCCCAGGCCGGGGCCGCTCTAGTTCCGTTGAAGGATGGCAAGGCGCTCTCCCAAGAGGAGTTCATGGCTCTGGAGGGTGGAGAGCAGAAGGCGCTGGAGGTGGCGCGCGACGAGCTACGGAAGAAGCTTGAGGGAGTATTCGAGAACGGCCAGGAGCTTGAGCGCGAGGTGGTGGAGAAGCTCCAGGAGTCCGACCGCAGCGTTGCCGAGTTCACAATCTCCCGCCTCTTCGAGAAGCTCACAGGCAGGTACGCTGATTACGCGGGCATTGTTCAGTACCTGGCCGACTTGAAGGCATACACGCTGGACAGGATTGACACTTTCAAGACGCAACAGGAGGAGAAGTCCGAAGCAGTGCTCGTGTTGCCCACAAATCAATCCGGGCAAGGGTCGGATCCTTTTGCGCCATTCCAGGTCAACGTCTTTGTGGACAATGGAGCCGAGGCGGGTCCTCCGATTGTCACGGAGACGAACCCCAACCACGTGAACCTCTTCGGCAGGATTGAGCGACGCTTCATACTTGGCGGCTACGTGAGCGACCACACCATGCTCAAGCCCGGCGCGCTGCACCTTGCCAACGGGGGGTATCTGCTCCTGAGCGCGCCGGATGTGCTGACCAACGCCGGCGTGTGGCCGGCGCTGAAACGTGCGCTCAAGACAAAGGAGCTTGGCATCGAAGAGCCCTTCGAGCAGTTGGGTTTGATTTCCCCTCAAGGCCTTCGTCCGCTGCCCATGCCGATAGATGTGAAGGTGATACTGATTGGCGACACGTCGCTCTATCACCTCCTCTCGACGTACGACGAGGACTTCTGGGAGATATTCAAGGTCAAGGCCGATTTCAGCTTCGAGTTGTCGCGAACACCCGAGAACATGCTTGCGTTTGCCGCCTTCATCTCAGGGTGCTGCAAAGAGTGTGAGCTGCGTCATTTCGACAGGACGGGCGTGGCCAAGGTCATGGAGTACGCCGCGCGGATGGTGGCGGACCAGGAGAAGCTCTCGTCACGTTTCGCCTTCATCAAGGAACTCATCGAGGAGGCGGAGTACTGGGCGCGCAAGGGAGGAGCGAAACTGGTCGGCGAGGACGAGGTCCTCAAGGCGCTTGAGGAGAGGCGCTTCAGACACGACCTTCCTGACGAACGCCTCAACGAGATGATTGAGGATGGGACCATCCTGATTGACACGGACGGTGCCGTGGTTGGACAGGTGAACGGACTCAGCGTCTATAGTTTAGGCGACATAATGTTCGGCAAGCCGTCCCGCATCACGTGTAAAACCTTCCTTGGAAGAGATGGCGTCATCAATATTGAGAGAGAGGCGAAACTGAGCGGAAGCACCCATGACAAGGGAGTGCTGATCTTGAGCGGCTACGTCGGGGGGAAGTTCGCTCAGGACCATCCCCTTTCGCTCTCAGCGAGTGTGTGCTTCGAGCAATCGTATGGTGGTGTGGATGGCGACAGCGCCTCGAGCGCCGAGCTATACGCACTGCTGTCGAGCCTCGCCGAGCTGCCCCTCCGGCAGGACATCGCGGTCACTGGTTCGGTCAACCAGAAGGGGGAGATCCAGCCTATCGGTGGGGTGAACCAGAAGATTGAGGGATTCTTCCGCGTGTGCAAGGCAAGAGGCCTTACGGGGACGCAGGGCGTGATGATTCCTGGAAAGAACCGGCGTAATCTGATGCTTCGCGAGGAGGTGGTTGAGGCCATCCGAAAAGGAGAGTTCCACGTATATGCCGTGGACTCCGTGGACGAGGGCATCGAGATACTCAGCGGCACGCCCGCCGGCAAGAAGCGAAGAGATGGCAGCTATGCCGCCAGGACGGTCAACCATCGAGTCGTCCGGCAACTCCAGGACATGGCCTCGAAACTCAGGGAGTATCAGGGGCCGCGGTCAGAGGGCCATCGCGAGGGAGAGGCCTCCTAGCCGCGTTCCAGGCCGGTACGCATCTCTCTCGCTTTAAGGGTGCGGCGTGTAGTACCCTCGCCCTTGCTCGGCAGTGTCCCGTGTCCAGGAAGATAGTCGTACTCGCTCTAGGCGTAGTCGCCATATCCTGTGCGGCAGTACTCGTCAGGCTCGCGGAGGCGCCCCCCGTGGCGATTGCGGCGTACAGGATGCTAATTGCCTCCCTGGTGCTGCTGCCGTATGGTCTCGCCCGCTCACGTGGCGAGCTTCGCAGTCTCATCCGGGAGGAATGGCGCTGGGTTCTGCCTGCCGGAGGCTTCCTTGCCCTCCACTTCGCTCTCTGGATTGCGTCTCTTTCACGCACCACTGTTGCCAGCTCGGTTGTCCTTGTGACGGCCAGCCCCGTGTTTGTGGCTGTGGCCTCCTACGTACTGTTCAAGGAGAGGTTGAGGCGTGAGACGTTCATGGGCATCGCGGTCTGTGCCGCCGGCGCCCTGCTCATAGGGTACGGCGGATGGAGCGCTGGTGGCCACGCGCTCTCCGGGAATGTGCTGGCGCTTCTAGCTGCCCTGGCGATGTCAGCCTACCTGTTGATTGGCCGCCGGGTCCGCCGCCGAGCCAGCCTCCTTGCGTATTCGACGGTAGTCTTCTCCACCGCTGCAGTCTTCCTGCTCGTAGCTGTGTGCGCGTTACGCATTCCTCTCTCCGGGTACTCGCCAATGACCTATGTGATGCTGTTGCTCCTCGCTCTGGTGCCTCAACTGCTGGGGCACATGTCCCTGAACTGGGCTCTCCGCTTCCTGCCGGCGACGATGGTGACCATCGCGATACTCGGGGAGCCGGTGGGGGCCTCGGCGCTTGCCTTCATTGTCCTTGGGGAGCTGCCAACCGTGCTGGAGGTCCTGGGCGCGCTGCTCATATTTTTGGGTATCGGAATCGCATTTGCGCGCGGGGGCCTTGTGTTGGGCCGGACGGGTCCTTCATCAGGGAGGGACCTCCCCTGAGGCAGGTGCTCTTTGCCAGCCTACGAAAGATGTAGAACAGGTGCGTAGCAGGTCATGTTGATTGTGTCTGCCCAGCCGTCTTCGCTTTCAACCTGCAGTTCGCTGCTTCCCTCAAGACCGTAGGCTGCCGCATACGAGACTGTGAGGGCGACAGGGTCAGCGACTATGTGGTTTGTCCGGTAGATGATGAATACGAGTTCACCTGAGCCGGTGATTCCATGGCTACTGCTTACCTCTATGGCGATTGTGCCGTCAGTGGTCACGTCATAGTCGATAACGGCACGTCGCGCCAATGCACCGGAGATAACGCTACGAGCGGTCAGTATTTCGCTGTCGTACTCGATTGTCACCTCAATCGTGCCTGCGTCCACAGCGCCGTCGACGAGCACCGGTACCAGCACCTCGCCTATTCCGAGCAGATTCGGCGTGTTGCCGGCGTCGGCGCGCATACCCGAGGTCACCGCAAGGCCCAATATGACGAGGACCATTGCGCCGACAGCTGCGGCGCTGATGATGATGGGGCGTTTGGCCTGTGGGTTTCTCCTGACCTCCCTGAAGAGTACTGTCAGACGTTCGGGTACGGATATGCCGGGCCACTCGGCGAAGCCCGCTGCCCCGAGGCGGAAGGATTTTGGCTCTTCTGCCAGCACGCCGGCGTTCCGCGTGAGAAGTGCATCGAACTCATTGGTTGTCTCGATGTCGTGGGCGGCTTCGAGAATGCGGACGCGGGCCGAGGCCCGCTTGACCTCGTTTGAGAGCAGTTGCTCTTCCGCTCCAGCTCCTGGATGGGATGTTCCCTCGTTCGCCTGCGCCTCGTCGAGCTGGCTGCGCAGTTTGGCCTCAGATTGTCGCGCCTCGTTGAGTTTATGTTCGATTTGCCCCCGGGCTTCCGCCAGCGACGCTTCACGTGCTGCGAGGAGTTCAGTGCGTTTCGCGATGGTGGCCTCGTCGCGTGCCGACTTCTGTTTCTTCCGCACCACCGCGTTGAGGCTTGCGGAGGCCTTGGCCCGGTCCTGAAGCGTATTCCTGAGTTGTTGAAGACTATCCAGCACGTTTTCGCCCCTGTTCGTATTGTTGATTCACCCTATTGTATCCGACTACACTGTTCTGTACATCAGCCCATGTTTCCGGACGAGGTGGAGAGTAGTGAGATCGAGCCATTCGCTGACTAAATCGTTCCTGGTTGTGGCCACGCTCATCATGCTGCTGCAGCCCTGCGCGGTTCTTGCGGATGATGCCGGGAACAGTGACCCGCTGGAGGGATTGAATGATCAGGAGAAGGCCTATGTCAACGGCTTGAGAGGCTCGTATGCTGCTGCCCATGCTGCCTTGGATCAGCTACTTGGACAGTTGGGGGGTGCAGCCCTGGGGGCGTTCTTGGGCGTAAAGGAGATTGACCCTGTTGAGATGGCTGGCAAGATAATGGCCTGCAACGGCAGGCTCTCGGGCATAGCCCCCGCGTTCCGCAAGGTGCCGCCAATCTCGATGCAGGGCCTGACCTCGACCAACGGGGTGGTGGCAACCAGCCTGGAGAGTTCGTTCTCGGCATGCGCCGGAATCGTGTACGAAGAGGGCAAGCAGCAAGTGCTGAGCGCAGGAAAGAACTGGCTCAGCAACGCTCTGGGTATCCCTCCTCAACCGGACAAGTCACGTCCTACTCTGAAGGCCAGGGTCAAGGCCTGCGTTATGAAGGAAATGGACACTCTGGACGCAGTGCTGGATGCAGGCGAGATCGCTCTGAACGCTACGATAACGGAGATTCAGGAGTCCCGGGCGGCGGGATCCCCGGTTCTTGAGGCTCTCCTGTTCGACGAGTGCTTCATTGCTACGGCTGCCTACGGCACGAAGACTGCCTCCGAGATAGACGTGCTGCGGCATTTCAGGGATGGCGTCCTCATGCAGAGCGTCGCTGGTCGGGAACTGGTCGATTGCTACTACGCCTGCAGTCCGCCCGTGGCCGACTTCGTCGCGCGCCACGAGATGGTGCGGGTGTTTGTTCGGGAAGGGTTCGTGGACCCCGTCGTGCATCTGGTGTCGCTGGTCGAGCCGCTCTGGGCGGGTTCGTAGCTCCTCCTGCTGGCTACTCCGCCTTCCTCTGGAAGCCCCCCAACACTGTCAGCGCTACGGCGGCGGCGATGTAGGCGTAGAAGCCCTCTCTCATTATCACGAGTTGACGAAAGTAGCTGTCCTGTAGCGGAAGTTCGCCGAGCGCCACTGCTGCCCCGAGAGCCGCGAGGGCAAGAATGCCTGCGACGATGTGCAGTGCCCCCCGTGTTCTGCCCGAGCCGAGGAACGCGGCGACTATGCCGCCGATGCCGAGTATGATGCCCCCGAGACCTGCAAGAAAGCTGACGCTGACGCCGACCTCACTGCCGAGGTCATTGCCCAGCATCTCGCTTGCCGCGAGCCAGGGCATTCTAACGCTCACCAGGAGGACTACCGCCGCGACAATCGCCGCGATTCGCAGCTTCGAGCCGGTGATGCCGGCCCCCGACATGTGAAAGGAAGGGGCTGATGGTGTGGCCCTCCGGGGCCCCCCGGATGCTGCGGCAGCGGTCGGTCGCGACGCGCGTGAGGGTGTGGTGGGCCTGACATTCGCGGCTGGGGCAACGAGCCCGGCTGCCGATTCGGCCGTTATGAGATTCGCGAGTTCGCTCTCGCTTTGCTCGAGCTTCCCTATCTGCGCCCTGAGTTTCTTGTCCTCACTCCGGAACTTGGCCAGCGGAATCTCGCCTACCTTGTAGCGCGCCTCGACGCGCCCCAGTTCGAACCTGTAGGTCTCTATGTCTCGCCTCGTGGCTTCGAGCTGTCGCCCCAGGTCTGACCTCAGCGTCTGGACCTCAGAGAAGCCTGCCGCCAGTTGTTGGTCGTACTCTGCCCTGGCAGCAGCGTACTGCTCTTCGGTTACCGAGCCGCCTTCCTTGAGCTTCACAAGGTTGGCGAGATAGCCCTTGATTTGGTCCTGGGCGACCAAGGTCGCAATAAGCCGCTTCGCTTCGTTGGCCATGCCACTACTCCTCCGGGACGTGCTCTGCCGTCGCCAAACTTGGACACGCACTTCGTCGGAATCAGGTTGGTACACACGTTACAGCGCCACTGTTCCACAGTCAACAGGCTGCGCGACAAAGGAGCGTGAGTTCTTCAGCATGCCCGGTCGGCGCATCCGGTCCGGAACGGTCCCCAATAGAAAGAGCGGCGCTATGGCATGGTGTCGAGTAGAGCCGGGAGCTCGAGGAGGGAGCCTATTCTGGCGTACTCGTTGAAGTCGGTGAAGAGCCCGAACCTGTCGATGAGGACCGGATTGATGCCGACCCGCCTGGCGCCGGCGCCATCGACGAAGGACTCGTCACCGACATGGACGGCCTCGGAGGGCCGCACTCCGGTACGTTTCAGGGCCTCGAGGAAGATGGGCTCATCGGGCTTCCCTCTGCCGCCGACATCGGCAGGGACGAGGCAGAAGTCGAGGAGCGCCGTCAGCCCGAGTCTCTCCAGGTACGGCTCGAGAGGACGATTCATGTTGGAGAGTACGGCAAGTGCCAGCCCGCGTTCCTTCAACTTCGCCAGTGCAGGGTGGACATCGTCCAGCAACAGGAAGTTGATGTCCCTCATACGCTCCCTGGCGCGCTCCACCATGCGCAGGGTTGTATTGCCGTCAGGTATGGCTGCGCCTGCTGCACGTAGGACGATGTCGTTGTAGCGAATGAAAGCGCCCGGGTCGGCCCCGGAGGACCAGTAGAAGGGTCTTCCCTCGGGTACCTCCTCCTCGGCCGAATAGATGCCTCTCAGTGCACGCTCCGGGTCTATGTCTATGCCGAACTCACGACACGTTTCCACACACACAACATGCCGGTCCGGCTCGATGCGTACGAGCGTGCTAAACCAGTCGAAGAATACGGCTTTCGTTGTCATTTATTGTCTCCAGCGTCTGCGTTCTCGGGCGGTACCAGCCGGCAGGACTGCCGCCGGCCGGGTGAGACAGGGCCTGCATCACGGCTGGTTGACAGTCGTATACGAATATGGTAGCGTTCCTCGGCCCCGAGTAGTCGAGCTGAGCCGGGCGAGGGCCCTGGCGAGAGCCAGGGAAGTGGTTGTGAGATTACTTGGGGCCTTCCTTTTCCCTTGCGCGAGATGAGTCCCGCTTTCTTGCGCGGGACCGGACTTCGAGCTCCTGGCGGTGGGGATGCAGGGCCCGCCGGGCCACGAGTTGCTGGCGGTCGTACCATTCGCGCACCGCTTTGACTACCTCGTCCACGCTGTCGCAGACCGCCAGTAGACTAAGGTCTTCGTCCTCGATGTATCCCTTGGCGAGCGTGTGCTGCCGCATCCAGTCCAGCAGCCCCGTCCAGTAGGCACTGTCGAACAGTATGACGGGGAAGGGCCGCATCTTGTGAGTCTGGATAAGGCATAGGATTTCCGTGACCTCGTCCAGCGTGCCGAGGCCGCCTGGCATGATGATGAAGGCAGTGGCGTACTTGGCCAGCATCACCTTGCGAACGAAGAAGTGGTTGAACTCGATGGAGAGAGTCGTGTACTGGTTCACCCTTTGCTCTTCGGGCAGGTCGATATTGAGGCCGACCGAAGTGACTCCCGCTGACAGTGCGCCCTTGTTCGCCGCCTCCATCACTCCCGGGCCTCCGCCTGTGATGATGGAGAAGCCGAGCTTCCCGAGGCGCCGCGCAATCTCCTCGGTTGTCGCGTAGAGCGGGTCCTCCGGACGCACGCGCGCTGACCCGTATATGGTCACCGCCGGCTCAACGCCGGACAGTCGGTCGAATCCACCGATGAGCTCGCCCATGATGCGGAACATCCGCCAGGATTCTTCCTTGGCGAAATCGTTTATCTCGTATCCCTGCGGCATTGGTCCTCCAGAGTGCCCCTGTGGGGGCTACGCGAGCAGATGCTCCATGATAATCATGTGGGCGTGGTGCGCCTTGTCGCCACCGCGGAACTCGAAGGTCTTGACCCCCTCGCCGGAAATGGTGATGGCGAGAGTGTCACTCACGAAGAAGCCCTTGGTGATGAAGAAGCCCTTGTTGTCCTCACTCGCGACGGCACTGATGCGGCCGAATGGAATGCTCACCAGAGCCTTCTTG
>CAZQML010000220.1:0-37935 GCA_964594245.1 uncultured Dehalococcoidales bacterium
GACTGTTGGGGCTGGAGAGCTAAGTAGCCAGGATAGGAAGCTCATTGAGGTCACGGAAGGCGCGCTGGAGGAGGGGTTGAGTCAGGCCCGTGAGGGAAACCATGTCGGCGATATCTCGGTGGCCGTCCAGAGCTATGTCGAGTCCAACGGACTGGCTGTTGTGCGCGAGTACACGGGGCACGGTGTAGGGCGCGATTTGCACGAGGAGCCACAGATTCCGAATTTTGAGTGTGGCAAGGGCCCTCTTCTGCGGAAAGGGATGACGATTGCGGTCGAGCCGATGGTGACGAACGGCGGATGGAGGACAAAGGTGGCGAGCAACAAGTGGACTGTGCTCACGACTGACGGGAGTTCGTCTGCTCACTTCGAGCACAGCATCGGAATCACGGACGGCGCGCCCGAGGTATTCGCGTAGGTCTTGGGGCATGGTTAAGAAAGAGAAGATTGAAGTAGAGGGTAAGGTGACGGTATGCCTTCCGAATACGATGTTCCGGGTGGAGTTGGCGAACGGTCACCTGGTGGTTGCCCACATTTCGGGCAAGATGCGGAAGCACTATATCAAGATTCTCCCTGGTGACCGCGTGCTTGTGGAGTTGTCACCCTACGACCTCAGTCGCGGTCGTGTGACCTACCGCCTCAAGTAGTCATGCCCTTTTGACACGTACGGGCCAATCGTCTATTATAGTAAGGTTTGTGTGGTGAACATCAATGAAAGTAAGTTCGTCTGTTAAGCGGCGCTGCAGCAAGTGCAAGATTATCCGCAGGCGCGGTGTAGTGAGAGTGCTGTGCGAGAACCCCAGACACAAGCAGAGGCAGGGATAGGTCTCTGTATCTCAGTCCATCCTGTCAGAGGAGCTGAACTATGGCCCGTATCTCCGGTGTAGATTTGCCAAGAGACAAGCACGTTGTCATTGGCCTGCAGTACATCTTTGGCATCGGCCCCGCGTCGAGCAAGAAGATCCTCGAGACGGCTGGTGTCCCGTTGGATGTGAAGGACAAGGACCTGAGCGAGGAGCAAGTCGGTAGGATCCGCGGTGTGATGGACCGCGATTTCAGAGTTGAAGGTGATCTGCGCCGTGAGGTGCAGTCCAATATCAGACGCCTCATCGACATCGGGTCGATGCGTGGCCTCAGACACAAGCGGAATCTACCTGTTCATGGACAGCGCACGAAGACTAATGCTCGAACCCGGCGTGGCACGAAGAAGACCGTTGCGGGCAGAGGCCAGAGGCGCGGCATGTCCAAGAAGTAAGCAGTTATTTCGAGTGAGGAAAGATGGCAAAGAAGGCAGCGAAGGGAAGGACTAGGAAGCGCGCGCGCCGCAATATCGCGGAAGGCAAGGCCTTCATACAGTCGACCTTCAACAACACTATAGTGACCATTACCGACCCCAGCGGCAGTGTTATTGCGTGGGGCAGTTCGGGCAAGTCCGGATTCAAGGGATCGAGGAAGGGCACGCCGTATGCGGCTCAGCTATCCTCCCAGGATGCGGCGCGCCAGGCCCTGAATGATGGCATGCGGCGGGTCGAAGTCTACGTCAAGGGACCGGGTAGTGGTCGAGAGGCAGCCATCAGATCTCTTCAGGGGGCCGGGCTCTTCGTGACCAGCATTAGAGACGTGACCCCCATTCCACATGATGGTTGTCGCCCCAGGGGCAGGAGGAGGGTGTAGGCTATGGCGCGGTATACTGGCCCCAAGTGTTCTCAGTGTCGCTACTTGGGCGACAAGCTCATGCTCAAGGGAGACAAGTGCACCAGCTCGAAGTGTCCCTTCGAGCGGAGAAGCAATGTCCCCCCCGGAGGTCGCTCCCGGATGCGACGCCGGATATCGGACCGCGGTCTACAGCTGAGAGAGAAACAGAAAGTGCGCTTCATCTACGGAGTGCTTGAGGCGCAGTTCCGTCGTTTCCTCGCCGAGGCAGAGCGGCTGCCCGGGATGACCGGCGACAATATGCTTATTCTTCTTGAGCGACGCCTTGACAACGTGGTCTATAGGCTTGGCTTCGGAGATTCGAGACAGCAGGCACGACAGATAGTCCGTCATCGCCATATTCGTGTGAATGGCCGGCGTGTCGATGTACCGTCGTTCCTGGTCAAGGCCGGTGATGAGATTAGCTGGCGGGACCAGAGTGCCAAGACAGAGTTGTACAAGGCCATTGCCCAACAGGTGCAGAGCCGAAACGTGCCCGCGTGGCTCAGGCTTGAGGAACAGCAGATGAGGGGTGTGGTGGTTAGCCTGCCGACCAGCGAGGACATCGACAGCAGGCTCAGTGGTAAGGCTGTTGTCGAGTACTACTCGAGGTAGTGAGAGGGAGGGTGTGCAGTGAGTGAGATTTCCATCCCGGTTGTATCGTGTGCCCACTCCGCAGGAGTGTACGGGAGGTTCTCCGCCGAGCCTTTGGAGATGGGCTTCGGAGTGACTCTCGGCAACGCGATGCGTCGCGTTCTTCTGAGTTCTCTCCCCGGTGCGGCCGTTACATGGATCAAGATTGAAGGCGTTCAGCACGAGTTCTCGGTCATCCCTCATGTGAGAGAGGATGTGATGGAACTGCTGTTGAACGTCAAGGAATTGAGATTGCGTCCTGTGACGCACCAGGAAGGGACGTTGTTCCTCGATGTCGAGGGCGAGGGTGCGGTCTGCGCGGCGGATGTGCAGGCGTCGACGGACTTCGAGGTTGTCAATCCCGACCTGAGCCTGGCCAACATGGACTCCGCTGAGGCGAAGCTGCATATTGAGTTTCACGTTGAGTTGGGCAAGGGCTACGTCCCGGCTATCTCGGCCGATGGCCTGCCCGTCGGGGCGTTGCCGGTCGATGCAGTCTATTCTCCTGTGAGGAAGGCCAATTTCGCGGTTGAATCCATCAACCCGGGTGAGGAACGGAGTCCTGAGCGGCTTGTTATCGAGATTTGGACGGATGGCGCGGTTACCCCATGGGAAGCTGTGACTCAAAGTGCCGATATCCTCATGAGGGAGTTTGCCGCGTTCAAGGGCGTCGAGGCCCCGTCGGTCGAGCAGGCGCGTGCAGTGTCCGGGCTCGCGATATCCCCGGAGCAGTACAACACGGCGCTGGCGGATGCCGGCCTGTCGACTCGTGCCCACAACAGCCTGCGTCGTGGCGGCGTATTGACCCTCGGGCAGCTGATTGAGAAGACCAGGGAGGGCTTGCCGCCGCTGCCTGGCTTCGGGGAGAAATCCCAGACAGAAGTGCAGGAATTGCTCACTGGCTTGGGGTACCCGATTCCGGACAAGAAAAAGGGGAAAGCCAAGTGAGACACCGGGTTTCAGGAAGAAAGCTGGACAGGCGGAGCGAACATCGGCTGGCCATGTTCAGAAGTCAGGTGGCCGTACTTCTTGATCGCGAGAAGATGGTTACGACAGTCGCCAAGGCGAAGGAAGTGAAAGGGCTCGCGGAGCGTGTGATTACGCTCGGCAAGACGGGCGACCTCGCGTCGAGACGCCGCGCATTGCAGTTCGTGACGCAGGACCGGATTGTGAAGAAAGTGTTCGACGACTTGGCGCGCAGATATGCGAATCGGCCGGGCGGCTACGTGCGTCTGCTTCGGATTGGGATCCGACAAGGCGACGCTGCCGAGATGGCCCAGCTTGAGCTTGTTGAGTAGTGGGGCTGCACAAGGTCGCTGCGCTGATTGAGTACGACGGAGCTTCGTTCCGTGGGTTCCAGTGGCAGAAGAGCGACCGCACGGTGCAGTCTGAGTTGGAATGTGCCCTGCAGAAGTTGAGCGGCCCCTGCGGGAGAGTGCAGGGTGCAAGCAGAACGGATGCGGGTGTCCATGCTCGAGGTCAGGTTGTGGCTTTCTGGGTGCGTGATGACCTGGACGCCGCTACGATTGTGAGAGGAATGAACTATTACTTGCCGAAGGATGTGGCGTTGAAAGGCGCCTGTGGCATTGACGCGGACTTCGATGTGCGGCGAAGAGCCGTGTCGCGTCAGTATTGCTATACAATCCTGGACAGCGGGACGCGTTCACCTCTGTATGAGAGGATCGCGCTCAGGGTCAGGGATACGCTGGACGTGAGACGAATGCGTGCGGCCTGCAGATTGTTGCAGGGAGTGCATGACTTCGCCGCTTTTGCGACATCGCTCGACGAACCGGAAGCGAGCACCGTGCGATTCGTGCACGAGGCTCGTGTTCTTCGGACCGCCGAACTTGTTGAGTTCTGGATGACCGCGAACGCTTTCTTGCGGCACCAGGTTCGGAACACGGTGGGACTGCTGGTACGCGTCGGCCTTGGCAAGACCAGCGTTGAGGAGTTTGGGGCGCTGATTGATGGTGGTAGGCAGGGAGTGGCGGGGCCCGCTGCGGTTGGGAGAGGGCTGTGCCTTGTGGAAGTGAGCTACGAGCCACCATTGGCCTTTGCGGCGTAAGATTGTGCTGTTGTTGGGAGTGAAATCAATGCGAACGTATAGTCCGAAACTCAAGGAAATCAAGAGACAGTGGCATGTCATCGACGCCAATGGGAGGACTCTGGGAGAGATTGCAACGCAGGCGGCGGTGCTGCTTCGTGGCAAGCACAAGGCCATGTTTGCTCCGCATATCGATACCGGAGACTATGTCGTCGTTGTGAATGCGGCGAAGGTTGTGGTGACAGGGAAGAAGAGGAAGCAGAAGATGTACTATAGGCACTCCGGGTATCCCGGAGGGCTGAGAACTGAGGCATTTGAAGACGTGATGGCCAAGGATCCGCGACGTGTTGTTGAGCACGCCGTGAAGGGGATGCTCCCCAAGAACAGCCTTGGACACGCTATGTACAGGAAACTGCGAGTATATGCCGGAGGAGAGCATCCGCATGGTGGACAGCTGGTGCAGAAAGAGGGTAGCGGCCAATGAGTGATGCAGTATATGTGTGGGGCACCGGTCGACGGAAGTGTGCTGTGGCGCAGGTTCGATTGTACGCGGGCGAAGGCGAAATCACGGTGAACGGGAAACCGTACGATGTGTTCTTTCCTCGCGTTGATCACAGGATGATGGTTGAAGCACCGCTGCGCGTGACCGACATGGTGGGCAAGTACCGCGTGGAGGTGAAAGTGATCGGTGGTGGCATCAGCGGGCAGGCAGGTGCGATCAGGCATGGGATTGCAAGAGCTCTTGTTCGTGAGAGCGAATCACGCAAACCCACTCTGCGCAAGGAAGGATTTCTGACTCGTGACCCGAGAGCCAAGGAGCGCAAGAAGTACGGACTCCGGCGCGCTCGCAAGGCGAAGCAGTACACGAAGCGCTAACACGGCCATATCAAGGATTCTGTGGGGTGGCAGCTACGGTTGCCACCCCTTTTCTTGCTCCGACGGTCGATTGGGCTCCTGACGAAGGGGCGTCGCGCTGACTCTTGACGTGAGAGGGGGGGCATGGTGGTTCAGTGTGTGCGCACAGCGTGATGCGTTGAGCGCAGGGCCTCAATGGCGTAAGATGATGTGGTAGAAGGGGCTGTCCGCGAATCGCCGGCCATGAGGCGCTGCAAGTACATGACCGCAGAGTCAGGTAACTCGCTTGAAGTGGTGTTCACCCTGCATCTGGAGGGAGGCCGACTGGCCACTCACAGCTATGACTTGTCCGGCGAACAGGCACACGCAGACGAGTTGGCGCTTGGCGTAACGAAGATGCTCGTCAGGTCACTCGGGCCGAAAAGTGCCCTGGTGTTCCTGGAGCACCCGGTAGCAGTGTATCGAGCAGACAGGCTGGTGGGGTTCGACGTCAGTGTCAAGGGGTCGGGTGACCTGGTGGACAGCGCAGCGGAACTCGAGAAGAAACTGTCGTTTGTCAGGAGCTAGCCCGGTTCCAATTGTCGGCGTCGACTCGGCACACGGAACGGACCGTGCCAGGCCCGTATCCCGAAAGCGGATGCAACGTCGCCCAAGCATTCGAGGAGGACTCGCGCAGCATGGGAGTCAAGAAGCCCTGGCTCAGGTTCACCATGGAGAATGCCGAGAAGGCGCCGGACATCAAGGGTATCTATGAGATTGCCTATGTGACATCCGAGGGCAAGAGACTGTGGCGGCTTGGAACGGTTCCGAACCTGCGCAAGAGGCTTGTCACCCGCATCCATGAACCGCCGCCGCCGGAGAACTGCTACTTCAGGTACTTCGAGGCCGGGCTATCCGAAGACGTAGACGTGTTGCAGGGAAAGCTGTTTGACAGCTACAACGAACCGACTCGTGAGGCCTGGGAATAGTAGTCTGAAGTCAGACACAGGCCGGGCTTCTGCGTGATAGGGCATTCGCCCGGCGATGGATTGACAGGGAAGACATGTGCTGCTCAGATATGAGAAAGAGTGGGCCATTGTGGACTCGAACCACAGACCCCGGTCTTATCAGGACCGTGCTCTAGCCGACTGAGCTAATGGCCCAGAACCCCCATACTATAGCGCGTTCGGGGTACGTGCTGTCAAGCTGACCGGCTCCATGCGGCTCTGTCAGCCTTCTTCAATCGAGACCAGGCTGTCGCCTATCTGAACGGTCGTGTCGGGCTTGGCCATTACCTCCGTCACCGTTCCGTCTATGGTCGCGACAATCTCGTTCTCCATCTTCATGGCCTCAATCGTGAGTAGCAAGTCTCCTTCCTTGACCTTGACCCCTGCGGAGACCTTGACGCTTAGGATCTTGCCGGGAAGTGGGGAGGTAATCAGTTCCGTTGCCATCTGTCTGTGTTCCTCCTAAGTGTGATGTCTGGCTCCTGCTCGGCCATGCCGCGTCGCGGACGGTGGACGGCGACCTGCCGCGGTGGCTTCTGCAGGCGCACTAGAGCGGTATGTTCCCGTGCTTCTTGTCAGGATATGGCTCGCGCTTCGTCTCAAGGAGATCGAATGCCCGGGCCAGCTTGAATCTTGTATCCTTCGGATCAATCACGTCATCGACCGACCCTCGTTCGGCGGCACGGTAGGGATTCGAGAACTGTTCCTTGTACTCCTGGATTCTCTGTGCCCTGAGTGCGTCGGGGTCGTCGGCGCTCTTGATTTCTCGAGCGAAGACTATCTCGGCGGCGCCGCTCGCCCCCATGACGGCAATCTCAGCCGAAGGATATGCCAGGACCATATCCGCACCCAGGTACTTTGAGCACATGCCGACATAGGCTCCGCCGTACGCCTTTCTGAGTATCAAGGTGACCTTTGGAACAGTCGCCTCGGAGTACACATACAGCAGCTTCGCGCCGTGGCGGATGATTCCTCCGTGCTCCTGGGCAGTCCCGGGCATGTAGCCCGGCACGTCGACCAGCGTCAGCAGGGGGATGTTGAAGCAATCGCAGAACCTGATGAACCGCGAGGCCTTGTCGGATGCATTGATGTCGAGGACTCCGGCCATGAACTTCGCCTGGTTCGCGATGATGCCGATGCTGCGTCCGCCGATGCGAGCGAATCCCACCACCATGTTTGGGGCGTACAGACGGTGCACCTCGAAGAAATGTCCGTCGTCCACGATTTTGGCGATGACATCCTTGACGTCGTAGGGCTTGTTCGCGTCGGCAGGAATCACATCACGCAACGAGACGTCCTCCCTGTCCACGGGGTCCTCTGTGAGGACTGGAAGAGCCTCCTCCCTGTAGTTCTGAGGCATGTATGAGAGCAGTTCCTGTGCGGTGGCAATCGCCGCCTCATCGTCGCCGGCCAGAAAATGGGCAACGCCACTCCTCTGGTTGTGTACAAGACCGCCACCGAGTTGTTCGTGGGTCACTTCTTCCGAGAGGACGTCCTTCACGACCGCCGGGCCTGTGATGTACATCGTGCTCGACTTGCGCGTCATGATGATGAAGTCGGTGATGGCAGGCGAGTACACGGCGCCCCCGGCGGTGGGGCCAAGGACAATCGATATCTGTGGGATGACTCCCGACGAGCGAGAGTTGCGGAAGAATATCCGGCCGTAGCCGTCCAGCGAGTCGATGCCTTCTTGGATACGGGCGCCACCTGAGTCAAGCATGGCGATGCAAGGAATGCCCGCCTGGAGCGCAAGGTCCTGCATCCTCGCTATCTTGAGGGCGTGTATCTCACCCAGCGAACCGCCAAGCACTGTGAAGTCCTGAGAGTACACGGCAACCTTGCGTCCGGCGATGCGCCCCACTCCGGTGACGACTCCGTCTGCAGGCAGCTCCATCTTGTCCAGGCCGTAGTAGACGGAGCGCGTCTTCATGAACTCGTCGTACTCGACGAACGAGCCCTTGTCCAGAAGCACGTCTATCCGTTCACGAGCTGTCAGTTTGCCTTTGGCATGCTGCGCCTCAATCCTCTGCTCGCCGCCGAGCTTACGAACCGCCGCGCGCTTCGCCTCGAGTTCGAGTTGTCTCTTCTGTCCCTCGTTGATCTCTTCCATCTCATTCACCTCTAGGTTCGTCGCATGTCAGCAGGCGCTGCGCGTAATTGGCTCGTTTGCATCTGCTATCCAAGAATGCCGAGGAATACGCCTCCGGCTATGGCGGCCCCGATTGCCCCTGCCACATTGGGGCCCATCGCGTGCATCAGCAGGAAGTTCCTGGGGTTCTCCTTCTGGCCCATGACCTGTACGACCCGCGCGGACATTGGCACTGCGGACACACCCGCCGCGCCAATCATCGGATTTATCTTCTCTTTGGAGAACGCGTTCATGAGTTTCGCCAGTAGTATGCCGGCCGCGGCTGCGCTCGAAAACGCCACGACGCCGAGCACCAGAATGAGGAGCGTGCGTGGCTGCAGGAAGTTCTCTGCCGGCATGCTGGCGCCAATCGCAAGGGTAAGGAAGATAGTGAGCATGTCCACGAGTGTTGTCTGTGCCGTGTTGCTCAGGCGTTCGACGACCCCGGACTCGCGGAAGAGGTTGCCCACCATGAAGCAGCCGATTAGTGGAGCCGAAGAGGGGACGAAGAGGATAACCACCACTGTTGTGATGATGGGGAAGAGGGTCTTCTCGATTCTGCTCACGGGTCGCATCTGCGGCTTCATGTAGATACGGCGCTCCTCCCTGGTCGTGAGCAGGCGTATCACGGGCGGCAGTATTACGGGTACCAGTGCCATGTACGAGTAGCAGGCAACGGCCGTCGCACCTATGATGTGAGGCGCGAGCACAGAGGTCACGTATATCGTGGTTGGGCCCTCCGCGCCACCTATGATACCTATCGAGCACGCCTCTGGAATGCTGAAACCCGCCAGGAGAGCGAGGAAGAACGCGAAATAGACGCCGAACTGAGCGGCTGCTCCCAGTAGGAGAGTCTTCGGATTCGCGAGCATCGGCCCGAAGTCCGTGAGGGCACCCAGGCACAAGAACATGAGTGGTGGCAGTATCTGCCACATCACCCCGTACTTGAAGATCCTGGATAGCAGGCCGATGGGAGTAGTGGGATACTCCTCCTGGTCCGTCTGTTCCTGGGTGAGGAGCCGGGCCACGACGTCGCCCTCTTTCACTTGGTCGCCGGCGGCGACCATATACGTGTCCACGCGGCCGAACACAGGGCTCACGATTTCACCTGAGTCCAGAGTGATGAGAACGGCCTCCCTGCCGAATCGTGAGCCCTCCACGGTCTCAATGCTGACAACGGTGCCCGTTGTGGGCGCCTTGAGCTGCATTTCGTAGTCCATCATGCCGCCAAGGGGGAGGTTGACCAGCAGCATGCCGAATCCGATGGGGACGAGCAGCAGGGGCTCCATCTTCTTCGCAATCGCCAGGTAGATGAGGAGCCCTGCTATCAGCAGCATCACGGCGTTGCCCCAGTAGAAGTGCTGAAACCCGCTTTCTAGTAATCCGAACAACTCGGGTCCTCCGTGTGTGCAGTGGATGAAGAAGAGGATTGCATCGGAATCTGCCTACTCCTTGGGCTTGTCTGCGGAGAAACGCAGAATGAGTCGCGACACGACATAGACAAGTCCGGACAGCAGTGCAAGGAGAATGAACACCAAGCCGAATCCACCTGCAGCAATTCGGACGGCGAAATCCCAGTCAGTCATGTGTGCTGCTCCCGACAGTGGAATCCGTGAGGTTCTCAGGTGGGAGGAGTTTCCACAACACGGCTTCTCGACCCTGCCACCCAATCGGGGTTGAGTATTCTAGCATGCCGACATCCTCACTACGAATGGTCGTCATCCATAGAGACCGCCCTGACGGCATGTGCGACCGTACCGTAGTCGAAGCCGCGGCTTGAGAGGTATCTCGAGAGGCGGCGGATGAAGGACGCCCTGTCCAGTCCCTTCAGCGCGCTCGCGCGTCGTTCGGCGATAGCCAGAGCCAGGGGTTCGTCGTCGACGTCACTGGTGACGTCGTTGGCAATCTCCTCAGCGACCCCCTTGTCTGTTAGTTCTTTGACGATCAGACGCCGGGCGCGCGGTCTGAACTCCATGCGGCTCTCGGTCCATGCTCTGGCGAAGGCCCTGTCATCGATGAATCCACGTGCGGTCAGGGTCTGTAGTGCCTCTTCAACAGGGACCTCTCCGAAGCCCGCCGACCGGAGGTGTCGTCGGATCTCTGCGCGACTCCGTGGGCGATGCTCCAGCAATCGATAGGCTCTCGCGAGGGCCTGCTGAACGTCGGGTTGAGGACCCATCGGCGGTCGCCTTCACTCTTGGAGGGTCATTCGGTTTCGTCGCTCAGGGGCACAGTCTTCGCAGGAGCATGAAGCGGCTCCGCGGCCGCGCGTATTTCCTGCTCAAGCCGCGATGCAACCTCAGGATTCTGCCTGAGGAAATCGCGGGCATTCTCTCTTCCCTGGCCCAGCTTGTGCTCTTCATACGTCAGGAACGAGCCGGCCTTCTTGACGAGGCCTGAGTTGACCCCGAGGTCCAGCAGATCCCCCTCCTTGCTGATGCCCTGGTTGAAGAGAATGTCGAACTCGGCGGTCCGAAATGGAGGGGCCACCTTGTTCTTGACCACTCGTGCCCTCACGCGCGCGCCCACTACCTCGGAGCCGCGCTTCAGCGTGTCTCCTCTGCGCAGGTCGATGCGGACCGAGCTGTAGAACTTGAGGGCGCGTCCTCCGGGCGTCACCTCTGGATTGCCGAAGATGATGCCCACCTTCTCCCGCAGCTGGTTGATGAAGACGACGGATGTCCTGGAGCGGTTAATGGCGGCGGTCAGCTTTCGAAGTGCCTGAGACATGAGCCGTGCCTGCAAACCTACGTGCGAGTCGCCCATGTCTCCCTCAATCTCCGCCTTGGGGACCAGGGCAGCCACACTGTCAATGACGATGACGTCAACGCCGGAACTCCTGACAAGCTGCTCGGCAATCTCAAGCGCCTGCTCGCCGGTGTCCGGCTGAGATATGTAGAGGTCATCGACGTTGACGCCGCACGATGCGGCGTATTGAGGATCAAGCGCGTGCTCGGCATCTATGTAGACGGCCTGACCGCCTGCCTTCTGGGCCTCCGCGATGATGTGTTGCGCAAGCGTTGTCTTGCCGGAGGACTCTGAGCCGAATATCTCCGTCACCCTTCCCCTGGGGATACCGCCGACGCCGAGGGCCAGGTCTAGCGAGAGAGAACCGGTGGAGATGACTCCTATGTCCTGCCTGGCTGCCATCTCACCCAGCCTCATCAGCGACCCTTTGCCGAACTGACGTTCGATTTGCTCGATGGCGAGTTCCACAGCCTTCTCTCTGTCAGTAGCCATTTTGTCTTCTTGCTCCCTCCTGCGTTCCGCCGTGCTGCCGCAGGTTGCGGTGGTTTCCTATCTGTGCCGGACCTCCTTGCCCACCTTCCACACATGCTCGTCCTCTGGACCGTGAACGTCGCCGCGTGCCCCGCCTCCCTTGCGCCCCTGCCACACCGGCTTCCTCTTCTCGAGGAACGCGTTCTGTCCCTCGTTCCCGTCACGCGTCAGCGACTGCATGGTGATAAGCTCCGTGCCGTATCGAAACGCGTGGCGCTCATCCATGTCCTGAATGTAGTAGAAGAACTGCTTCTCCCATCGTACTACCAGTGGCGCATGTGAGGCGATGAGATGGGCCATCTCCCAGGCCTGGCTGTCCACTTCGCCATCAGCATGGACGTAGTTCGCGAGTCCTGACTCTCGGGCCCACTCTGCGGAGTGCGGCCTTGCGGTCAGCAGGAGCTCGAACATCCTCTTGCGATGAAGCGACTTGTAGGCGCCCACTGTAGGTGTGAAGCACCCGAATCCGACGCCTCCACCGGGCAAGAAGAAACTCGCAGTGTCTGAGGCGAGCACGATGTCACAATGTCCTGCAAGGGCAACACCGAATGCGCAGCAATTCCCGCGGACGACACCGATGATTGGCACCGTGGAACTGGTCATAGCCTGGAGAAGCTTCGGGGGTTCTTCGAAGTACCAGCGCTGCGTGACAAGGTCCTTGTTCGTGAATGCGTTGAAATCGCCACCGGTACACCAGTTCTCTCCCGATGGCCGCAGAATGGCACAGCTCATCTCGTCGTTTTCTTCCACCAGCCGCAGTGCATCAATAGTCTCTTCCATCAGGGTAACGCTGAGGGCATTCTGCACTTCCGGCCTGTTGAGCGTGATTATCGCCACGTGGCTCTGAGTATCCCATTCGAGGACGATGTCGTTGTAGTCGCGGGGTACTGCGAACGTCGGCACATATGGCGGATATGTTCCTGAGGATTGCAGTCTCACCACGCCGGGCTTGTAGTCCATGCTTCGTTCTCCTCCGTGTTGTATCCGGTGCCGGGGGTAAAACCATTATACATCACCCTCTTCTGACGGTAGACGGGTGCTCTGAGTCGTTTCGCCGTTCAACGCGGGCCCAAATCAGCGTTGCCGCGTACGTCGTGGCGCCAAGTAGTCCTGTCATGATGCCGGCCAGCATGAAAGTGTCCTGCCAGAAGCCCAGCGGGAAGAGCATTACGAGGTAGTCTCTATAGGGGTCAAGCAGCCAGAAGGGGTTGTCGAACGCCACGAGGTGAAAGCCTACGAACATCCAGTCGAAGTCGGCGGCGAAGAGAATGGCAGCGACCAACAAAGCCAGAAGGGTCGCCGTGGCTCCGCGCCTGAGCCCGGCAAGAACATCCGTCCTCCAAGTGCGGCACCGGCTCGCATAGGCGGCAGAGAGCAGAACGAAGACGAACAGCAGGGATAGCGATTGAAGGCACGAATTGAGTGCGAATAGCCGCTTGACGTCTGTGAGGTGCACGAGTTCGTAGTCGTGGAACAGGGGGAATGACACACCGTCGTTTGTGGTGACCTCCATCTGAGGGCTGTCGTGGGTCGAGTTGAAGTAGCCGGTCAGGCGGTGGGCAATGCTGGTCAGTTGAGCCTCGTCCAGGCGCGTTGTGGCGCTGATTTCGTATTCCTTGAAACCGTGCTCATAGAGGCCCGGGCTGTTCATCTCCAGCCTGACGGCGGTGCTGAGGAAGAGAAGCGGGAGCAGGCACACGAGGAGTGGTTTGGAGAAGCGGCGGACAAGGCCGGATGGTGTGCGGCCTGCCTGCTCACCGGGGGTCATCTGACCCCATGCTATAATCGGCGCGATGGCTGCGGCCTTCGTTCATCTTCATGTCCACACCGAGTACAGCCTTCTTGATGGGATGTGCCGCATCCCGACGCTCATCTCCCGTGCGAAAGAATCCGGCATGGAGGCCATCGCCATTACGGACCACGGGAACATGTACGGAGCCATTGACTTCTACCTGGCTGCCCGGGCCGCCGGGCTGAAACCCATTATCGGCTGCGAAGTCTACGTGGCGCCGACAAGCCGCACAAGCCACGAGGCGGGGGACAGGAGTCCGTACCACCTGACACTGCTGGCGAAAGACAGGCAAGGGTACCATAACCTGCTGCAACTGGTCACCAAGGCGCACACAGAGGGCTTCTACTACAAGCCACGCGTTGACCGAGAGCTGCTGTTCGAGTACCGCGAGGGGCTGATTGCACTCTCAGGCTGTGCGAACGGGGAGATTGTAAGGCTCATTACAGAGAACCGCATGGCCGACGCTGAGGCCGCGGCGTTGTGGTACCGGGATGTCTTCCCGGACTACCACATTGAGCTACAGAGATTCCCCATCCCGGAGCTGGAGCAGGCGAACCCCGAGTTGATTGCCCTCTCGCGCAAGCTGAATATCCCTCTCGTCGCAACGTTCGATGTCCATTACGTGGACAAGGCCGACGCTGAGGCACATGATCTCCTGCTCTGCGTCCAGACGAACGCGTGCGTCCATGACGAGAAGCGACTGAGGATGGCCGGGGACTACTTCTATCTGCGTACCCCGGACGAGGTGTTGGAGACCTACGCGGACCTGCCTGAGGCTGTTGAGAACAGCGTCCGAATCGCGGAGCAGTGCGACGTTGAATTGGACTTCAATGAGTTGCATCTTCCCGAAGTCGCCTTGCCTGAGGGTGTCTCGGCCGATGAATACCTGGCTTCGCTCTGCTGGGAAGGCCTCGGTCAGCGTTATGCCCAGCCTACAGAGGAGCAGAAGGAGAGACTCCGGCACGAACTTGACGTCATTCTGAAGACGCAGTTCGCGCACTACTTCCTCGTTGTATGGGACATCATCTCGTACGCCAAGCGAAGCGGTGTCTACTATGGGGTGCGCGGGAGTGCCGCTGCCAGCCTGGTCTTGTACTGCGTGAATATCACGGACATAGACCCTCTGGAGCACGGGCTCGTGTTCGAGCGCTTTCTCAACATCGAGCGCCGTGAGATGCCGGATATCGACCTCGATTTTCAGGATGACCGCCGGGACGAGATGCTGGCGTACGTCAACGCGAAATACGGCACTGATCATGTCGCGCAGATCATCACGTTCGGCACGATGGGGGCGAGGGGGGCGATACGTGATGCCGGTCGCGCACTCGGCCTGCCCTATAGCCAGGTTGACAGTGCAGCGCGACTGATTCCGCAGGAGTTGACGATAAACCTCGAGCGGGCTCTTGCGGAAAGCCCCGAGTTGAAGCGGCTCTACGACGATGATGACGACGTCCGGCGCCTTGTCGACTCCGCGCGCAAGCTTGAGGGGCTTGTGCGGCATGCCAGCACTCATGCCGCGGGAGTGGTCATCTCTCGCGACCCGCTCGTTCGCTATGCGCCGCTTCAGCCTGTCGGCAAGAGTGGCCAGCAGGGCATGATGACGCAGTACAACATGTGGAACATCGCCAAGCTCGGACTGCTGAAGATGGACTTCCTCGGATTGTCGAATCTGAGCATACTGGCTAAGGCCAGAGACACGATATTCCAGAGATATGGGGTCTCAATTGAATTCGAACGCCTTCCCCTCGACGACGCGAAGACGTTCGCGTTGCTGGCCTCAGGCGAGACGCGAGACATATTCCAGCTCGAAAGCAAGGGTATGCGGCGGCACCTCCAGGAGCTCAGGCCCTCCGTATTCGCCGATATCTCCGCCATGGTTGCCCTCTATCGGCCCGGCCCGATGGAGCAGATAGACACGTTTGTAAGGGCGAAGCAGGGCATTGCCCCAGTCAGCTATCCGCATCCCGCGCTGGAGATGATACTGCACGAGACGTACGGCGTCATCGTGTATCAGGAACAGGTGATGTTCATCGCGCGCACTCTGGCCGGATATTCGATGGGGCAGGCGGACATCTTCCGCAAGGCCATGGGAAAGAAGATCCCTGAGGTGATGAAGCAGGAAGAGGAGACTTTTGTCGCCGGTGCTGTGGAAAACGGGATCGACTCCGGTCTTGCCCGAGAGATATTCGCCCTGATAGAGCCTTTCGCGGGATACGCCTTCAACAAGGCGCACAGCGTCAGCTATGCACTCCTGGCCTATCGAGGTGCCTACCTGAAGGCCAACTACCCCATAGAGTATTTCACGGCATTCCTCAATTCGTACTCGGATAACCCGGACAAAGTCTGTCTTGCGGTGGAAGAGTGCCGCAAGGCGGGCATCAGGATTCTGCCTCCGGATGTGAACCACAGCTCGCCCGGCTTCGAAATCGAAGAAACGGACGGCGGTCCGGCAATCAGGTTCGGCCTTGCATCGGTGAAGAACGTCGGCCTTGCTCCGGTCGAGGCAATCGCGGTTGCCCGCAACGAAGGAGGCCAATTCGCCTCTATTGAGGATTTCTGCAGGCGAGTTGGCACGCGCGGGGTCAACAAGAAGGGCATGGAGAGCCTCATCCGAGTTGGCACGTTTGACTGTCTTGGCTCCAGGGCCGGACTCCTGGCATCCGCCGATCGCATCGTCGCGCTGGCGCAGGCGGAGCAGCGCAGTCGTGACACGGGGCAGACTTCGATGTTTGGGTGGGCGGAGACCCCGGTGGGACTTGACGTGCGTGTCGACAGCGGAGCGCCTGATGTGCCCGCCAAGGACAAGATAGCCTGGGAAAAGGAACTCACAGGAGTGTACTTCTCTCCGCACCCAATCGAGAGCATCGCCGCGGAGCTGGCGGATATCGTTTCCGGGCCCTGTGGAGAGCTGGGTCATGAACTCGTGGGTAAAGAAGTAGTCGTTGCGGGCATGGTTGTCTCCGTCAGGCAATCCTTCACCCGGGAGGGACGGCCGTTTGTCGTCGCGGAACTTGAAGACATGTCGGGCAGTATCGAGGTCACCGTCTGGCCCAGGGTTCACGAGAGTACTAAGGGGCTCTGGAACGAAGGAGCCGTGATTGTCGTGAAAGGACAGCTCAGAAGTCGTGAGGGCCAGCTCCAGATAGGCTGCCAGACTGCTCAGCGCTATGTACAGCCCAATGGCGCCACGCGCCGCCGCGCCAAGCCACGCGCGCTGGTCGTGGAGGTGAAGGAGACGAATGATGCTGAGGCGGACATCGTCCTTCTCTCGAAGCTTGTCGACCTGCTGAAGGGCCACCCTGGCGAGAGTCCTGTCTCCCTCGTTGTCGAGACTGCGGGTGGCTCCAAGACTGAACTCGAGATGCCGGATCTACGCGTCTCGTTCGGCCCCGACTTGGAGCGCGAACTGGAGACTGTGCTAGCCGGCGCCTGTTTCAGGCTAGGCTGACGCGCGGTCTTGACCACGCTCCAGTGATAGAAGCCGCTCCTTCAGCCCGAGCCCTCCCCCGAAGCCAGTGAGACTTGAATCGGCGCCTATCACCCTGTGACACGGCACGATGACGGGTACAGGATTCCTGTGGAGAGCCTGGCCGACCGCCCGATAGGCCATCGGCTGCCCGATTGCAGCGGCGACCGAGGCATAGCTCCTTGTCTCGCCGTAGGGAATCCAGCGAGTTGCCTCCCAGACACGGGTACGAAAGGGTGTCCATGCGCTCGTGTCGACCTCATCGGAGAACTCGACCCGGTCGCCCGCCATGTAGCGAACGAGGCGTTCGGGCAATGTGCCGAGACTGCCCGGGGCTACCTCCCGCAGTTCGCTCGCCGGCAGTCCCGCCTTCTCTCGTAAAGCGGCCACGCACGACGAGCGGGAAGGGCGTGGGAGAGCAACACGCGATACACCCACATCGGTGCGGGACACTGCCATCCAGCCAAGTGCAGTGCGGAAGACCGAGTACTCCAAAGCCTTCTACCCCATGTCGGGCTCTATCAGCCCGTAGTCTCCGTCCTTTCGGCGGTAGAGGAGGTTCGCCTTATCGTCGTCGGAGTTGACGAAGAGGAAGAAATCGTGCCCGAGCAATTCCATCTGGTCCGTCGCCTCGTCCAGTGACATCGGCTTGAGCGTGAACCGCTTGGTCTTCACCAGACGCCTCGGCTCCTCGGGGGTTGCCTCCGCCGGCTCAAGGGTGGAGTCCATTGTGCGGACTGTGTCCTTGCCCTTCTCGAAGTGCTTCCCCTTGTAGCGTGAGATGCGACTGGTGAGGGCGTCGACGACGCGGTCAATGGCCGTCCTGATATCTTCGGCTCGTTCCTGCGCACGAATAATCACACCGTTGCTGTCCAGAGTGACCTGAACCACGAATCGCTGCTCCGGCTGCTTTGCCCCCTCCCTGGATATCTCGATTCTTCCTTCATCGATGCTCGGCAGGTAGCGGTCCATCTTGCCGATGCGCTTCGTGGCGTAGTCCTCGATGGTGGGAGATACGGACAGGTTGTTCTTGGCTACGATCTGAAGTCTCATGTTGACCTCCCATTCTACACTTCTCTGGCAACCGTGAGTCCTTGTACGTCAATCGCTCCCGCACTCCGAAGGGTCACTGCGCAGGACTCCAGAGTGGCCCCGGTGGTGCACACGTCGTCGATCACAAGGATTCGTCTACCTGAGACAGACGCATCACTACTGCAGACGAAGGCTCCGGAGACATTCTGTCTCCGCTCCTCGACACTTGCCGTATGGACCTGGCTGGTACCCTCTCTCACCCGGCTAAGGGCATCCGCAGAGACTGGCGTACATGTTTCCCTTCCGACCTCGCGTGCGAGGAGCAACGACTGGTTGTATCCTCGGCGCCTGGCACGTTTGGAATGTAGTGGCACAGGGACGATGATATCGGGCTCGTATCCTGTATCTCGGAGAGTCCTGACAAGGTACGCGGCCAGGGTCGGGGCAATTGCCCTCAGATTGTGATACTTGAGTTCATGGATTGCCCGCCGTGCGGCGCCCTCGAAACGAAGAGGTGAGCGGATGACGGAGAGGGCGCTTGCAGTCTGCGCGCAGATTGGACATAGTATCGCGCTGGCCTGCGGGCGTCCGCAGCGCGGACAGAGCGGGGGGAATATCCAAGGGAGTTGCGTCTCGCAGCGGGCGCAAAAATAGCTGCCTGGTCGGCCACAGCCGATACATGACTGTGGAAACAGACAGTCAAGCGTCAACCTGACGGCACTGCCGACGCGAAGCACTCTAGCCTGTGCGAGGGTGTCTCTAGTGCGCGCGGGCGCGCAGTTCACCGCTCAGTATGGGCTCGTTGAGGTAAACCTCTCCATTCCTGATCTTGACGTTGTAGCCGCAATCAGGGTTAGTGCATACCCATGCCTTGTACGTAATCGGCGCTCCTTGGCTACCGAAGTCCGACAGAGGAACAAGGTCGCCGTTGCCGCACTTCAGGCATTTGGGGAATGAAGCGTTGTCCAAGGTAGTCCTCCTCCCAAACCAGATATCTCCCCGAATTATAGCGCAACCCAGATTCACTCGCAAACGAGGCGCGAGTGGCCTTGCCTCGCCTCCTACGGGTTGAGAGGTGTGTGCGACAATCGCGTGTAGAGAGCACCCTGCGGCTGGAGTTGGCTCCTCATGAGACTCACCGCCTCAGCGTTGAACCGGAGCCTCTCCGGCGGCACGGCCGCCAGTATGGCAGCCCCGAGTTCGCTCTTCGCGGGGCGCGAAGCCTCAGGGCGGACGCGCGCGATTGTGAGGTGAGGCACAAAGGGCCGGCTCTCCCTGGCATGGCCCAGCTCCGCAAGTGCGAGGTCTATGCGTGCGGCCAGCTTTGACAGCACATCCAGGTCGCCGCCCAGGCCCACCCAGACGACTCGCGGTTGCTCAGTACCGGGGAAGGCTCCCAGGGAGCCTATCTCCAGGCACACCGGGGGGATCCCGACGCAAGCGGTTGCCAGTGCTCCCTTGACTTCCTCCACCCGGGGGGCGGGTAGCTCACCGAGGAACTTCAGGGTAAGGTGGACTCCGTTGGCGGATACCCACTTGGCGGGAGCGTGGGACTTGTCCCTCAGCCCATTGATGACTCTGCCCAGCTCTCTCTTCACGTTGTCGGGCAGCTCTATTGCCACAAAAGCCCGTATTCCGTCACGCTCGCTCAAACCGTGTTCCTCCGTTCGACAGGAGCCTGCCGGCGTTTCCGCCTGCTACTAGCTGCCTGATGTCAGGACTCAGCTCTGCCTTGTCCATTTCCCGGGCCGCGCGACTCTGACTTGTCAGAGGGTAGTCCGACCCGAACAGGATACGGTCGGGTCCTGCTATGTCGGCCACCACTGAGAAGATGGCAGGGTCGTACAGGTACTGCGTGGCGGCCGTGTCGTAGTACACGTTGGAGAGCGTCTCTCGTACCTCCGGCATCAGGCTGTAGAAGGGAAGTCCACCACCCCAGTGGGCGCATACGAGGATTGCCTGAGGGAACTCCGCCGCGAACCTGTACGGCTGCTCGGGCGTGACACTGCCCTTGCCCGCGTACGTGTGGCCCACCGGCTCGGACACGTGAGTGAGTACTATCATCTGCCGGGCCACGGCGATTTCCACAATAGGCGAGAGCAATGAACTGTCGGCCAGCGAGAAGCCCTGGATGTCGGGCCGCAGCTCGCCAATGCCCCTTGCCCCTGACTCGGCACAGCGCTGCAGTTCCTCGACTGCTCTCGCAGGTGACGCCGGCTGGAGTGCACAGAAGGGTATCAACCGATCGGGGTGAAGGATGGCTGCCTCGAGCAGGTAGTCATTCGTGCGTACGCACATCTCATGACTGGTCCAGCCGATGTTCAATACTACGGAGACATCGACGGATGCTTCGTCCATGCTGGCGAGCAGCTCTTCCGCCGTGGCCAGCTTCGCCTTGGGGCTTGCGTAGAGCGACGCGAAGCAGGCGTCAATGTTCGCGTAGTGCTCGCGCTCTCTGCGTACCCAGTCGGGCATTATGTGAGTGTGGAAATCGATGACCATGGCTCTTCGCAAACCTGCCCCTTCAAACGACGTGCAGCCTTTCCCTCAATTCCTTCAGGTTCACACAATCCTCTCGATTGTACTCCAGGAGCGTACTGAGAGCCTCCTCATCACCCCGGCGAACGTAGCGCCACCAGAGGTCGACCGCCTGACGGCCTGTCACCCCTTGAAGCGTCCTCTCGATGCCCAGAAGCTGTTCCACTGCCTTGAATCCTCCGTAGAGCCCCTGTCGCCAGCAGTCGTACATCAGGTCTCTATGTAGCAGCAATGACTGTAGCGCGACCTGTAGCCATGCCTCGATGAATACGAGGTCGAATCGGGCGCCATTGTACGTATACAGTGTGCCGATGCCGTCGAGTGCTCGCAGCAGGCTCTCGCTGCTGATCTCATTCCCCACAAGCTGAATCAGCTCGAAGCCCTGCGGAAGCACCTGGCGGTAGATGCCCACGACCGTGATGCGGTCCGCAAACGGGCTGAGGCCGGTTGTCTCTATGTCCAGATAGGCTTCCATCTTCGCTGCCGTGTGCAAGGCGGCGGATTCCCTTCGGACGACGCGCTCAGGCGTGCCTGCCATGAAGTTCAGCCATCAGCCAGCCAAGAACGAGTGCTCCGACGGCGACAAGTCCTGTAATGGACAGGGTGAACACCCATCCGAAGTAGGCAATCATGGCCGGAAGGAGAAAGGGCTTGATTGCCCGGCCGTACAGGAATACCGCTATCTGCCCGGCTCCTCCACCGTGACTACGGACGGTCCCCAGCAAAGGGTACCACGCATAGGCGGGGCCCACAGATAGTATTCCCGCCAGCAGCGACAGAAGAGAGCCTTTCAACCCCGAGTTGCTCCCGACAAGCGAACTGATCTTCTGCGGTTTCAGGAACAGATTGGTCAGCAGCAGCGCTGCGAACACGAGAGACAGGGGAACTAGCAGTTGTAGTGAGGTCGAGGCGGCGAGAGACAGGGCCTGCAGGCCCGTCGCGGGGAAGAAGACCATGATGATTGCGTATGCCACCACGACTGTGCCAAGAAAGATGAGCCCACCCCTCCCGGTCGAGCGGTGTGCGCCGCCTTGCTTCGCGTCGACCTTTGTCACAGAGCTCCTCCCGACAGGGCCATGAACAGGGCGGTGAGCAGCGCGATTGGGATTGAAATGAGAAATGAGAGAGAGTTGCGCAGGATAGCGAACCGGGTTCCGAGCGTCAGTGCCTCTGCCGGCAGTTGGGCGATTCCCACTGTGACCCAGGTGACGATGAAGGCGGCGATGGCAAAGATGCTCACGCCATCGGCGAGCAGTTGTGCGGAGATAACATAGCTGTTGACAGGGTTGCCCGCGAGGATGCTTCCAAGCCCTGCACCCGCCAGGGAATCGAGAAAGGGATCACCCGGGAACAGGGTTCCGAGTGCGGATGGCGGAACTGCTGCGCGCAGAAGTCCAATCAGAAGGACTACGCCGCAGAGAATGGGGAGCATATTCGTGAACTGGAATGCTGCCTTGCGGGCAGCGCGAATCACGTCGCCGCGCCCTGGCATGCCGGACCGGGCGACCTGCTTTGCCTCTCCTTCTTGCGTACTCACGTAGTCTCGGCCGTCCGGTTGTGGGCTCCGACGAGTGAGTGTACTATAGGCGGACGCTCTTCGCCATGCCGGTGATGGACGATTGCAGTCGATGGTTGGTGGCATGCAATGTTGCCGATAGACTACCGCTACTGTCCGGTGTGCAGCGCACCTCTCGTTGAAGGCATGGTGGATGGCCGGATGCGGAAGCACTGCCCCGAGTGCCCATTCGTGCGCTACGAGAACCCCTTGCCCGTTGTCGTGGCTGTGGCTGTGAAGGACGGGCGCTTTCTACTCATCAAGCGTGGAATCGCTCCCAAGAAGGGCTTCTGGGGTCCACCTTCGGGCTTCATAGAGAGCGGGGAGACGCCGGAGGAGGCATGCCTCCGTGAGCTGGAGGAGGAGGCAGGAGTATCCGGCGAGATCCAGCGACTGATTCGTGTTGCGAGACGCGAGGATACGGAGCTCTACGGCGACATGCTGGTTGCGAGCTACCTCGTGAAGGTGACGGGAGGTGAGCCTGTGGCTGGAGACGAGGTGGATGATGTCCGCTACTACGGCGCGAGCGAACTGCCGGAGTATCTTGCGTCTTCCCTGCGCGATGTCGTTGAAGAGGCCGGCAAGGCAAGCTAGCCGGCGTCAATCATCCGCCGGAACTCGTCCTCTCCGATAACCTTGATTTCCAGCTTGGCCGCCTTTGCCACTTTGGAGCCCGGTTCGTCGCCCGCAACCACGTAGGACACCCTCCTGCTGACGTCCTGGGCGGCTTCTCCCCCGAGTTGGACGACCCGGGCCTCGGCCTCCGGCCGTGTGAACCCTTCCAGACGTCCGGTGAAGACGAAGGTGAGACCGCTCAGAGGGCGTTCTCCGGGCGATTCCTCCGTCGAGGACCTGGGGTCAACGCCGGCGGCACGCAGTTTCTCGATGATCTCCCGGTTTCGCTGCTGCCGGAAGAACGCCACGATGCTCTCCGCTATCTTGGGGCCGATAGAGGGGGTTGCTGCCAACTCCTCGGCTGAAGCTGTTCCGAGGGCATCAACGCTCGGGTAGTGTCTGGCCAGCAATTCAGCGTATTCCTGTCCCACATGTGTTATCCCGAGCCCGAAAATGAGTCGGCCCAGGGGGCGCTGCTTGCTCTCTCGAATGGAGGACAGCACGTTGCCCGCGCTCTTCTCCGCCATACGCTCCAGCCCCATGAGGTCCTCCATCGTAAGACGATAGAGGTCGCCGGCATCCTTGACCAACCCGGTGTTGAAGAACACCTCGGAGAGCCTATCTCCCACCCCGTCGATGTCCATCGCGTTGCGGCTGACGAAATGCTTGATTCTCTCGAGTGCCTGAGCAGGGCAAGCTGCGTTGGTGCATCTGTGTTGCGCCTCGCCTTCGGGCTTCACAACCTCCGACCCACAGACCGGGCAAGAGCCTGGCATGTGGAAGACCAGTTCGCTGCCGGTGCGAAGGCTTGTCACCGGGCCCACTATCTCCGGAATGACCTCGCCCGCTCGCTGTACTGTGACAGTGTCGCCGATGCGTATGTCCTTGCGGTGGATGTCCTCCTCGTTGTGGAGAGCTGCATGGCTGATGGTGACCCCGCCGATCTGCACTGGAGCAAGCACTGCGGTGGGATTCAGACTGCCGGTTCGGCCGACATTGACCTCAATCTTCTCGAGCTTCGTCGTGCCCTGCACGGCGGGAAACTTGTAGGCGATTGCCCATCGAGGCTCGCGGCCGACGGCGCCGAGCTGGTCTTGCATGGGAAGCGAGTTGACCTTCGCGACCATGCCGTCGGCCTCATACGGCCATTCCTTGTGTTCCGCAACCCAGAGGTCATATACGTGCTGAGCCTCTTCGAGAGTGCGCGTGCGGGTGATGAGAGGATTCGTCCTGAATCCAAGAGACGTGAGCCACTGCATGACTTCCCAGTGCGTTTCAGGCACGGGAGTTCCCTCGGCCCAGCCAAGACCGTACACGAAGATGTCGAGCGGGCGAGTAGCCGTAACAGAAGGGTCAAGCTGGCGCACGGACCCTGCGGCGGCGTTCCGTGGGTTGGCAAACAGAGCCAGCCCTTCTTCCGCTCGCCTCTCGTTGAGCTTCTCGAATCCTGCCTTCGGCAGATATACCTCGCCCCTCACCTCGAACCGAGGTGGAGCCTCCCGCGAGACCGACAGGGGGATACTCCTGACGGTCCTGACGTTCTGGGTTATGTCCTCCCCGCGGTATCCATCTCCTCGTGTTGCGCCTGTGACGAGGAGGCCATCGACGTAGGTGAGGGCGACCGCGAGGCCATCGATCTTGGGTTCACACACCATCTCGAATCCCTCGCTGCCAAGGAGGCCGGATGTTCTGCGCCACCAGGCGGCTATGTCGTCTCCGGAGAACGCGTTTGCCAGGCTAAGCAGCGGCACGTCGTATTCGACGACGCCGAAGGCTTCGACGGGAGCCGCTCCAATCCTCTGCGTGGGCGAGTCCGGTGTCGTGAGCTGAGGGTATTGCTGCTCCAGACCCTTGAGTTCCGCGAACATGCGATCGTATTGCTCGTCGCTGATCTCGGGACTGTCGAGCACGTGGTAGCGGTAACTGTGGTGGTTAAGGGCCTTCCGCAGGGACTCGGTTCTCTCCCGCGCGTACTCGAGGTCGTTCATCGGGCTGCCCTCGGGCGAAGTATAACATGGCCTTGTTCGTGGAGCGCTGTTCGCCGTGATGCCTCCGAATCGTGCAGCGCGTCCGGCGTCACAGCAGGTGCAAGCGATGCTACTCGCTCTCAGTCTCCACCTTCTCCAGTTGCTCCCGACGTCCGAGTACCACGAGTTCGTCTCCAAGCGATATCCCGAGTCCGCCAGCTGGCTTCGGGAACAGTCGATGGTCTCTCTTGCGGACCGCCAAGATGGAGAGTCCGAGTTCTCGCTCAACTTGCTCGACGGTCTTGCCCGCCGCCGGCGAGTCGCCGGAGATCTCGATGTCCTCCAACTCAAGGGGGTTCGAAGGTCTACCGAAGTAGGTGTCGATGAAGCTGACGAGCAAGGGCCTCATGGCCATCATCGCCATGTGCTTGCCGCCAACACGAAGCGGGAGCACGACTTTGTTGGCGCCGGCGCTCTCCATCTTCGGTATGGCGTCTTCAGTGCACGCCCTGGCCACAACGAAGACCTCCGGGTTGATCCGCTTCACTGAAAGCGTGATGAATACGTTCTCGGCGTTGCTTGCCGTGGCGGCGACGAGCCCGCGGGCGTGGCGTATGCCCGCCCGGAAGAGCGTGTCGTCGGCACTGGCATTGCCGAGCACGCAGAGGTGACCGGCGGCCTTCGCTTCCTCGAAAGCCTGCGGGTCCGAGTCAATCACAACCAGTGGTGCATTGTTCTTGCTGATGATTGCTGCGACTTCCTTGCCGACATTGCCATAGCCGCATACGACGAAGTGGTCAAGCTGTCTTGCGATATCCCTCTCCATTCTTCTCCTCCCGAAGGCGCCCCGGAATCCCTGTTCCGCGAAGTGCCCGAACACAGTCGTCACCGTGTAGAAGACGGCGCCCAGGCCGAGCATTATGAATATGCTGGTGAAAAGCCGCCCGGCATCGCTGAGCGGGGCGACTTCGGCATAGCCGACGGTGCTGAGCGTGATGACCGTCATGTAGAAGGCATCGAACGGGCTGAATCCCTCGATGACCGAGTACCCTGTCGTACCAATGACGAGCAGGGCCCCCATGGCGGCAACTCCTATGACGAACGGTCGGCGGTTTCCCATCTCAAGTCTGAAGCATACTATGTCGGACTACCTCTCGCACGTCTGTGTTTGTGCGCCGCTTCGGGCGCCACGGACGAAAGCTCCGGGCCACGTTTCGCGTGTATCTGTGGCAGTCGAATCAGGGGTAGTGGGGATGGGTGGTGGGTCAGTCTATCTGAGAGGCCCGGAACGATGAGACTCAGGTTCCGTCTTCGGGATGCACCTGCCGAAGGACCTTTCGTCCAGAGGGGACAGCACTTGCCAGGTCGTATTCGTCTTGCCTGCTAGTGTTGTGGTTCCTGTTGCATGACGACTCCCTGCTTGCCTGCGGCGTGCGTGACTTGTGCCATTGTGTCTCGTCGACGCCGCAGCCCCTGGTTCTGGCGCCGTAGTCGCTCCTCAACTGTGTGAGCGAGCCCGGACTCGGGTCTGTTGGGGTGGGAGACGCAACGTCGTAGCTGCCTGACTCCAGCTAGCTGAATGCTATACTGGTTGCGGAGGAGTCATCGAGAACGGGAGTAGCTGCTTCACGGTCCTGCACGGTGGCAGTGGTTCGGGGCCGCGAGTAGGCGAGTTGGAGACTGCGCACGGCCGGGTGGAGACACCCGTGTTCATGCCGGTTGGCAGTCAGGCGACGGTCAAGTCACTGGCCCCCGATGATCTGCGTGAGACAGGCTGCGACATAATCCTCTGCAACGCGTATCACCTCTACCTCCGTCCCGGCGTCGAGACTGTGCGCCGGGCTGGCGGGTTGCACCGATTCATGTCCTGGGACAGGGCGATATTGACCGACAGTGGTGGCTTCCAGGTGTTCAGTCTCGCTCCACTTCGCAGAATTGACGATGAAGGCGTCACATTCCGCTCTCACATCGATGGAAGCGAGCACCGTCTGACCCCGGAAAAGGCCATCGAGAACCAGGAAGGGCTCGGAGCCGACATCATCATGGCGCTCGACGATGTGCCCTCCGGAACGGCCGGCAGTGCGAGGGTGACCGAGGCGGTTCACAGGACGCACCGCTGGGCTGAACGGTGCCTCGCGGCTCAGCGCCGGTCAGACCAGTGGCTCTTCGCCATAGTCCAGGGCGGTGGTGACCTGGCGCTGCGGAGGCTGTCGGCGCGGACGCTTGCAGCTATGGACTTCCCCGGCTACGCCGTTGGCGGCTTGAGCGTGGGGGAGCCGAAAGAGCTGATGTACTTGGTTCTTGAAGAGGCGGTGCCGCTCCTGCCGGCTGGACGGCCACGGTATCTGATGGGAGTGGGGTCTCCTGAAGACCTTGTTGAGGGTGTCAGGTGTGGCGTGGACATGTTCGACTGCGTGTTGCCGACGCGCGTGGCCCGGAACGGCGCCGTCTATACTCTCCGGGGCCGTCGCAATGTGCGCCGTTCGGAGTTCAAGGTCCAAGACGGTCCACTTGACCCCGATTGCGATTGCTACACTTGTCGTACGTTCTCGGCCTCATATGTCCACCACCTCTTCAGATGCGAAGAGCTTCTTGCGTATCGGCTCGCGACTATACACAACCTGAGCTTTGTGCAGAGACTCATGAAGCGAATCAGGGAGGCTATCGTACAGGGAACCTTCGATTCATTCAGGGATGATTTTCACAGGCTGTATCAGCCCGCGGACGAGGTGGTCCGTCTGTCTCAGAGGCGCAGGCACACTGTTGGGAGGAGCAGAGGAGATGGTGACGGCGAACTCTAGCCGAGAGCCAGGGACACCGTGGTGGATACCCTCTTAACGTTCAACAACCTTCTCTGGCCTGCCTTTGTGCTGGCTGACCTCGGCCTCGCAGTGCTCTTGTTCAGGTTCTTTGGCAAAGATGGGTTGTACGTCCTCGTTGCCGTGTCTGTGATTGTGGCCAACATACAGGTCACCAAAACGATCGTGCTCTTCGGTCTCACCGCAACGCTCGGCAATGCCCTGTACGGGTGCACGTTCTTCGCCACCGATGTCCTCAGCGAGGTGTACGGCAAACGAGAGGCTCGACGGAGTGTCTGGCTCGGCTTCGTTGCCATGGCACTGGTTGTTGTCTGGATGCAGTTCGGCCTTAGATTCGTGCCGGGACCCGAGGACCTGGCGCATGGCTCATTGACAACGGTCTTTGGACTGATGCCACGTGTGGCGGCCGGAAGCCTCGTTGCGTATCTAGTGTCGCAGCACCACGATATCCTGGCTTTCCATTTCTGGAAGACCAGGACACGGGGTCGTCACCTCTGGCTGCGCAATTGTGCCTCTACGATGGTGTCTCAAGCCATCGACTCCGTGCTGTTCTGCTTCATCGCGCTGTGGGGTCTCTATGACACAGGCACGTGGTTGGAGATACTCGCAACAACGTACATACTGAAGTGGGTGGTTGCATTGCTGGATACCCCGTTCATCTACCTGGCGGTCCGGCTCAACCCGCCCGGGCGGGCCGAGCCGTCCGGCGATGGCCCGCTTCTGAGGGAGGTAGCATGAGAATCTGCACTGTTCAGGAGATGAGAGAGCTTGATAGGCGTGCGGTTGAGGAGTTTGGCCTTTCCGAGGATATCCTCATGGAGAACGCCGGACAGGCCGTGTACGAGGTTGCGAAGGCGGAATTCGGCACAGACGGAAGGCGCTTCGTTGTGCTGTGTGGCGGGGGCAACAACGGCGGCGACGGACTCGTCGTTGCACGGAAGCTGCACTCGGTGGCTGCCGAAGTCAAGGTCTATCTGCTGTCCGATGAGGACGCGCTTCATGGGGCGGCACGCAGGAATCTGGATGCCGCGATGCGCGCGGGCATTCCTCTGCAGCGACTTCGCATGGTTGAGGACCTCTACCTGGGCAGGCCGCACGATGTCCTCATTGATGCCATCTTTGGCACGGGACTCTCGCGAAGCCCGGAGGGCCTGAACAGAGAAGTGATTGAACGTGTCAATGAGTTCAATCAGCCGGTTCTGAGCGTGGATATTCCGTCCGGAGTAAATGGAGACACGGGTGCGGTGGTGGACATCGCAGTTCGGGCAACCTGCACGGTTAGCTTCGGATTGCCCAAGAGAGGCAACATGTTGCCACCGGGACGGGGGCTGTCCGGGAAGCTGTACGTGTCGCACATCTCGTTCCCGCCGTCACTCTACCGCGCCGAGAGCCAGGTTGTCACGAATCGTCTCAGCGTCTTGTCTCCCAGGCTGGCTGAGTGTCACAAGGGTGACTTCGGCGATGTCCTGTTTGTGGCTGGTTCACGCGCCTACCTGGGTGCTCCGCTCTTCGCCTCGATGTCATTCCTGAAAGCTGGCGGGGGCTACGCACGACTCGCTACGCCTGCGTCAATCGCCCCCTTGCTGGCGGTCCGGGCGAGCGAGGTGGTCATGGTTCCCCTTCAAGAAACGGCCGACGGAAGTATCGCTCTCTCGAACCTCGATGGGCTGTGTGCCCTCGCAGACAGCGTCGACATGGTCGTTGTCGGCCCGGGCCTGTCGCTCAACGGGGAGACACAGGAGCTTGTCAGAGGGCTTGTCTCCCAAGTCACGAAGCCCATACTTGTTGATGGTGATGGTCTCACTGCCATAGCATCTGATGGAGAGATGGTTCGGCGGCGCGAAGCCCCGATGGTGCTCACTCCCCACGCCGGTGAGATGTCGCGACTGCTCGGTGTTTCCGTAGCGGAGGTGGCTCACGACAGAATCGCGGCGGTGCAGGAAGCCTCCGGCAGACTCAACTCGGTGGTCCTGCTGAAGGGCTCGAGCTCTCTTGTCGCTGAGCCGGGTGGCCCTGTGTCTCTCAATCTCAGTGGCAATCCGGGCATGGCAACTGCCGGGAGCGGGGATGTCCTCGCCGGGACGATTGCCGCTCTCTATGGTCTGGGACTTGGCCTCCGGGAGGCGGCAGAGGTCGGTGCATTCGTACATGGATTGGCGGGTGACCTCGCGGCCGAGGAGAAGGGGCAGGATGGCATTGTCGCTGGTGACATCATGGAGTTCCTGCCCCGTGCGATGCGATACTACCGGGAGAGATTTCGTGATCTCGAACGAAACCTATACGGGGGGCCGGTCGTTGTATAGCAGAGAGCCATTGTTGGTGGGTGTGGGGGTAGAATAGGGGCGCCAGGGCTCCCTGTTGTCGCCAGAGCGTGGATTCGTGGTTGGTCAGATGCGTTCATGTGGCTGTGGACCAAGGCTTGCCTGGCCCGTGAGCGAAGCAAGCAGTACGGTGCGGGCTGGACAGTGTCTTGGGATTCCGTCTGGTTTCGGGGTGCAACAAGGACCTTCGCTTCTGTGTCTCGACACAGCCATGTGAGGTGGCTCTCAGAGGCGGACACTGTGATGGAGCCAGAGGGCCTGTCCTGGTGCTTGCCGCACGTGCGTTGACATTCGTGAAGGAGGGAACTAGAATAGCGCCATGAAGCTGCTGGTAATAGGACTTGGACAATGTGGCGGGCGGATCGCCGATAGATTCGCTCGCTTGAACAAGAGAGGGCATGCCCTCCGCGGGATGGACACTCTCGCCGGAGTGTTCGCAGTCAACACGGATGTGACGGACCTCAGCGGACTGCGTACGATCAAACCTGACTACAAGCATCGCATACTCATCGGTGCGCAACGTACGAACGGCCATGGCGTGGGGAAGATCAGCGAACTGGGTGCCGAGATAGCGAACGAAGACGTCGACAAGATAGTCGATGCGATTCGCACGGCCGAAGGATTCTACGAGACTGACGCCTTCCTGCTGTGCGCCGGAGCTGCGGGCGGTACAGGATCTGGCGCCATAGGGGTGCTGACCAAGCACCTGAAGGAACGGTATATCGGGAAGCCTGTCTATGACGTGGTGGTCCTGCCGTTCCGCCAGGAGGAGACCACTGAGACCAGAACCATCTATAACACGGCAACGTGCTTGAAGTCGACGTACCTGGTCGCTGATGCCGTGTTCCTGATTGACAATCAGCGCTATGTGAAGAAAGACGCCCCCGCCGAGAACAACCTGAACACTATCAATGCCAGAGTGGCGGAGCCGTTCTACAACATGCTGTGCGCGGGCGAGGAGACCAAGAGCCGCTTCGTTGGCTCCAAGACACTCGATGCTGGAGACATCATCCAGACTCTAACCGGGTGGACAGTTATCGGAGGTGGTATGTCGAGGCTCGAGCGACGACTGCCGTTCTGCGGCCCGAGGCGTGACTTTCGTGACAAGATGATTGAAACCAGCCGGGCCTCGCACGCGATGGATCAAGCCATAAGCGAGCTGTCAATGACGATTGACCCGAGCGATGCGGGAAGGGCTCTGTATCTCCTTACGGCCCCTGCCAAAGAGATGAGCATGGACATTCTCAAGCAGCTCGGAGACAACCTCAAGAGCCTTGCGCCCAACGCCCTCATCCGGAGTGGTGACTACCCGCGGGATAGTCGGCAGGTTGACGTGACTCTTGTCATGTCGGAGATTGGCAGCGTTCGAAAGGTAACGGACTACTTCACCAAGGCGATCGACCTCATCTCGGTGATGAAGGCGAAACGCGGGCTCGGCTATCAGACGAGAAAGCTCGAGGAGTCCTTCGATGAGATTCCCGTGCTGCTATGATTGAACTCGTCTCGTTGCTGTGACGAATGACGCATGAAGTCCCCTGGCTGTACCAGCCAGGGGACTTCTGTCTACTTGACCTCTTCGAGTTTCTGTCTACCTGCGGGCCTTGGTGAACACTGTCCATGTGCGCGCCATAGCCTCTCCGTGTACCTGGCGAGCCTTCTTCTCGGCTTCGTCTCTCTCTCTCAGCGATTGTGAGACGACGTCGTCATACGCCTTCTTGGCTTGGGCAACGTTGTCGTCATATGCTTTGCGAATCTGCGCAGTGCTCGCCTCGAACGCATGCTGAGCCTGAGCCAGGTCGTCTTCCATCACCTTCTTTGCCTGTGCGAGGGAAGTCTCGTACTGCCCTCGTGCCCGGCCTGTGGCGTCCATAGAGCCCCGCCGGGCCTTGTCGAGGGCGTCTGAGTACGCCTTCTCGGCTTTCTGCTCCTGGTCTTTGTAGGCGTTCTCCAGCTGGTGCTCCGCCTGGACGTACGCCATATAGGCCGCTACGGCACGTTGTTGGGTTTCGTCCAGGGCATCAACCATCGCCGAATCTTCCGCCGCTGGAGGCTTCTTCACGTCTTCAGCCTGCGCCTTGGTTTCTGCCGCTGTTGGAGGCCTCTTCTCGGTGTCAGTCTGCGCCCTGCTTTCCGGCGCTTTCTCGCGCACTTCCTCTACGTTGGCCATCTATGCCCTCCTTTGGCAATGTGTTTCGTCAATGTCTCTTGTGGGAGAGTGTATCATGTGCCGCCTCTCTGAGGCCCCCTCAGTGAAGACATCTCGCGGCTATCGTTCGCCTTCCTCGCTGTCATCGGACCTTTCGAACGGCTTGTCCTTCTCTGATGCGTACATTCTGGAGAGGAACTCCAGCCTCGCTCGCATGTCTCGCTTTGCTTCGTGCGGCGGCGGCTTCAGTCTCGACTCGTCCGGCTCGATTCGGCTGAGGGCCTCCTCGAAGAGCTTTGAGGAGGGGAGTTCGGATGGCTCTTCGACCCCCTGGCTGGCCTTCTCCGCACCCGCGACGGCTTCTTCAAAGACGCGAGCGGATGCGTGAGCGGCCTTACGTGCGGTCCTGGTGGTCTCCTCAGCCTTCTTGATGGCCTCCTCGAGAACCTTTGCCGATGCAACTACGGTGTCGCGCGCCGCGGTGATTGATGCCTCGGTGGCTTCTCTCACCACGCGTCTCGACTCCGCTGCTGCCCGCATAGCTTCGGTGCCGATTTCCTCGGAGCGACGCACTGCCTCCGCTGCCAGCCCCCGCGCTTCCTCCTCCGCCTCGGCGGCGAGCTTCCCGATCTCTTCAGCTCGGGCTGCCGATGCCTCGGATGCCTTCAGGGCGTCTTCCGCCAGCCTCATGGCTGTCGACGTAACCTCTTCGCTGCGTCTAACGGCCTCGCGAGACGAACGCTCCGCTTGCTCGGCCTTCCCCATGGCCTCCTGCGAAGCACGAGTCGCGGACTCGACTGCTTCCCTGCTTGCCCTTACCGTTTCTTCAATGCGGGCGACCGCCTCGTGAGACGACTTGATTTGCTGGCTGGCCTCACGCTGGCTTAGCTTCCCTGCCTCCTCCGCTCGCCGCAGGGCAGTTTCAAACGCACGGCTGGACTGCGCGGACGACGCATTCGAGGCAGCAATTGCCTCTTCTGCCCGAGCAAGCGCCTCTTCAAATGCCCCGGAAGACAGAGCGGCTGAATCGGAGGCCGACTGGAAGACTCTCTCCGCCCTGGCGACAGCCTTCGCGGAGGCCTTCTCAGCGTCTCGTGAGGCCTTCTCGGACGAGCGGGCGAGTCGCTCAAGTGTAATCTGGGCCTCACGAGAGGCTTTGATGGCCTCCTCTGAAGCCCGTGTAGCCTTCTGGCCCTCTTCTTCAGCGCGCGCCACCGCTTGCTGGGCCGCGCGCCGGGCTTCCTCCGCCTTCTCCTGCGCAACCTGCGAAGCCTTCTCGACCCTGCTCAGCAGCTTCTGGGAGGAAGAGACTGACTCCACCACGGAATCCATCGTCTGATTCGCAATCACCTCAAGCTGCGCAACCGCCTCTTCAAATGAGCGAGCGCTCTCCTCGGCTGCCTCAGTGGACGACCGAACGGCCTGCTCGGCTGCAGCGATGGTGTCTTGCGCCCTCGAGATGGTCCCATCCACCGACTGGCTGACCTCGGACGCCTTCCTCACAGCGTCCTCGGCCATCTTTCGGGCCTCTTCCGCCGTGGCAAGCGCCTCGCGGCCGATGTTCTCGATTCTGGTGACGGCCTGTTCTGAGGCTTTGCGAGAATGCTCTCCAGCCTGGCGTGCAGCCAGGTTCATCTGCTCGGCTCTTGCTACCGCCTCTTCGAAGGAAGGTGACTCTCTGTCTCTGTCCATCTACGGGTTGCCTTCCAGCAGGCGTTCAGCCATCACGGAGATGCGGCTGAACGTGCGCAACGGTATTGTAGTCACACCACTTGTTATTATCAACGAAAAGCAGGGATTCTTCGATTATGCAGGGCGGGCAGTCGCTTGCGGACATCGGCCAGTTCACGCAGGTCGAGCTGTGCCGAGATGATATGTTCTCCCTCCTGCGGCGCGCGGGCGAGAACTCGACCCCATGGATCGACAATCATGCTATTCCCGTACGTCGCTATCCCCCCTGCCCCCATCCCCGCCTGTCCCGGCGCGACTATGAAGCACTGGTTCTCGATAGCGCGCGCCCGAACAAGTATCTCCCAGTGCGCCTCTCCTGTCGGAGCTGTGAATGAGGACGGGATGAATACGAGCTCTGCTCCAATGTCGGCCAGGCGCCGATATAGCTCCGGGAAACGGACGTCGTAGCAGATGGTCAGACCTACCTTCATCCCCGAAGCTTCGGCACACACGACATCCGTACCTGCGGTGTAGTGGCTCGATTCGGCCACCGACCTGTCTCCGATGGTCATGTCGAAGAGGTGAATCTTGCGGTAGGCTGCCGCGATTCTTCCCCGGGGGTCGATCAAGACCGACGTGTTGTACGGCATGGAAGCGTCCGCGTCTTGCTCGTGGACGCTTCCAGCCAGGATCCACACTTCGCGTTGGGCGGCAAGACCCATCAGCGGCTCAAGGGCGGTGCCCGGAAGGGGCTCCGCAATGCTGCTGAGGATGGACGTATCGCCTCTGTAGTCGAAGGTCTCGGGCAGAGCGACCAGTGTGGCTCCATTCTCTGTGGCCTTTTTCACCAGGTCAACGGCACGCTGGATGTTCTGCTGCTTGTCGGGACCGCTCGCCATCTGGGCGATTGCCACCGTCACTCGTGTGCTGGCTGTCACGTTAGTCTTCTTCCTTTGCCGGGACGCCTCAACAGGCGCAACAGCACCCCACACGCGATGACTCTCTCTGCGCGGGGTTAGATCTCAGTAGTCGCGACCTGACAATAATACCACGAGTCGGTGGCTGACAGACGGTGTGGTGTCAATACGAACCCGGTGTCTGTTCGAGTGGAATGTGAACAAGGTCGATCGTTAGAAGAAGAGCAGGCGCGGACACTGCCCGCGCCTGCCGCACTTGAATACGATACGACTACCTGATCATCTGGCCCGGCAGCCATGTGACGATCTCGGGGAAGATTACCATGAGCGTTAGAGCGATGACAATCATTCCGATGTACGGGACAGCTCCCCGAATGATATGGCCTGTGTCGATGCCTTGTTCAGTCGTGGTTACCGCCTTGAGGAAGAAGATGGCATAGGCGAATGGCGGGCTGATGAAAGACATCTGCAGGTTCACGATAATCATCATGGAGAACCACAAGGGGTCGAAGCCAACAGCCGAAGCGATGGGAGTCACGATGGGAATCATGATCAATACGATGCCCATCCAGTCGATCAGCATGCCAAGGACGAAGATGATGAACATGATGACCAGCAGTGCTCCCCATTTGCCGCCTGGGGTTGCTAGGACGAACGAATTGACGACGTCGCCGCACCCGAGGCCGAGGAATATGCTGGTGAAGAAGGTGGCGCCTACCACCACGATGAACACCATGCTGAAAGTGCCCGCAGTGGCGAAACACGTCTCCTTGATGACGCGGAAATTGAGTCTCCTGTATGCAGCTACCATAATGGTTGCCGCGAGGGCGCCCACGGCGGCCGCCTCGGTCGGGGCTGCGATGCCCAGGAAAATGCTTCCGAGCACCGCAAGAATCAGAATCATTGTTGGTAGCAGGCCAGTGACCAGCAGGTACAGTTTGTGGCGCATAGGGACGTTGCGCTCCTCAGGTGGAAGGACGGGCGCTTCCCGTGGCCTCAGCTTGCACCTGACGAGGATATAGGCCGTGTAGAGAGCGGACAGCAGGAAGCCCGCAGGGAACGCGGCCATGAACAACTGTCCAACCGAGATGTTGGCCATTGGTCCATAGAAGATAAGCATGATGCTCGGGGGGATAAGAATGCCGAGTGAGCCACCGGCGCAGCATGCTCCGGTCGATAGTTCCTTCGAGTAGCCGCGTTGTAGCATTGACGGGAGAGCGATGAGACCGAGCATGGTGACCGACGCAGCGATAACGCCAACGGTCGCCGCCAGAATCGTGCCGAACCAGATGGTGGCAACTGCCAGTCCACCTCGAACACCGCCCAACCACAAATACAGCGTGTCGAACAGTTGTTTCGACACCCCTGACTTCTCCACCATGATGCCCATGAATATGAAAAGTGGCACGGCGAGGAAGGTGTAGTTGGACGTAACGCCGAACAGTCGGTCATAGAAAAGCGAGAAGATGGCCGGCCCAAAGAACAGGGCACCCGCGATGAGAGCGACGCCACCCAGCGCAAGGCCAAGCGGGAAGCCGCTGCCAACAAGGAGGATCAGGAGAGTGATCATGACGACGGTCACAATTTCGGGACTTGCGTCAATCACAGCTCCTCTCCTTTCCTGAGGCTGGCCAGGTCCTTAATCACCCAGACGAGCGCTGCCAGTACCCACATGATTAGTGCAACAACCATCATCCAGCGGTATGGCCACATGAGAGGCCGCCAGAAACCCACCTCGGAGAATTCCTTGTTCGTGAATGAGTAGATAGCCCTCGGAATGGCTCTCTGGATAAGCATGATGTAGAGGGGGAAAAACAGGACGATGTTGAGCACAGAGTCGACGATTGCCTTCAGCTTTCGAGAATAGCGCGTGTAGATGATGTCGACGCGGACCTGATCTCGGCGAACCGTCACCCACGCCATGCCCAGCAGCATGATTGACCCGCCGATCATGTAGGCCACGTCGAATGCCCACACGGTGGGCTTGCTGAAGAGATAGCGCATGAACGTGTCGAACGTGAGCGCAAGAATAAGACCGAGCAGGAGCCATGCGACACTCTTGCCGATCCAGATGCTCAACTTGTCCACCAAGTCGAATGCCGGCTTCAATACTTTCACTAGCATCTATCCTTAGTCCCGAAAATGTGGACAGAACAGGTGCAGGTGAGGCTCCCCACGCGGGAGGGGAGCCTCACTCACCTTCGTAGCATTTCTACTAGGGAGTCATCAGGTCGGGATCAGGCTGTGTGAAATCCTTGTATATGCGGAAATTCTTGTCGAAGTCCGTCTGGGATTGGTAGACCTTGGCAAAGAACTCGTCCTCGACCGCAAGCTCCGCGTACTTCTCGTGCGCAAGCTTGGTGATGGCTATCTGCACATCATCAGGCAGTTTCACGAATTCGGTGCCGTAGTCCTTGAGGGCTCGAATCGCGATGGTATCAGCACCATCAACCAGGGACCATGAGCGGACAAGCGACGCCTCGCAAGAGTGTGCGAAGATCGACTGCAGGTCGGCCGGAAGTGAGTTCCAGACGTCCTTGTTGAGCAGGACTTCGAACGCGGCCTGTGGTGCATGGATGCCAGGGCCATGGACGTAGGCGCCAAGCTCATGGAATCCTGCGCTGAAGTCGACGCCAGGGGTGCTGAACTCGAACGCGTCGATGACGCCGCGCTGCAAGGCCTCGTAGACCTCGCCGCCGGGCATGGTCACGACCGATGCACCGGCCTCATTGAGCATCTCGCCCCAGATACCGGCGGTCCTGAACTTCATGCCTTCGAAGCTTTCCATGCCGGTCACAGGCTCTGCGAACCAGCCAAACAGCTCTGCAGAGGTCATGCCGCCCAGGAATGCCTTGACGTTGAGACCCTTGCGGTCATACATCTCCTGGTGCAGGGCGGCTCCGCCGCCATCGAAGTACCAGACGATGAACTCCCACGGGTCTGTGCCGGCAGGATACAGGTTGAACAGGTCGCCGGCGAAACCAATCTCGCTGGTGTGGTAGTGGGAGCCGGTGTAGGTGGCATCGAGTACTCCCTCATGAACCGCGCGCATTTCCTTCAGTGCGTCCACGACAGCGCCAGCGGCGTTCATGGTGGCGTCGAAGCGGCCGCCGGACATGTCGTTCAAGGACATGGCCCAGTTGTTACCAGCCTGGTACATAATGAAGCCGGTCGGGAATGGCGTCTGCATTCTGAGCTCGAAGACCTCACCTTCAGGAGCAGATGGGGCTTCCTCCTCTTCCTCTTCGGCAGCCGGTGCCTCTTCCTCTTCTTCGGCGGGTACAGCTGCCTCCGGGGCGCAGCCGACAATCACGAGACTCGCAATTGCCATGACCGCCACCATCATCAAAACAAATCGTCGTCCTTTCAAAGTCTCACCTCCCTTATGGTGTGCGATTGTGGGGAGTCAGGGGGCTCGCGAACCGCACGTATACTTGTATGATAGACACGCTATTGGCATACGTCAAGCACGCGCAGTCGTC
>CAZQML010000221.1:0-29450 GCA_964594245.1 uncultured Dehalococcoidales bacterium
ACCATTTATGACCTGCAGCGTCATCCCCTCGATGTCCTCATAGGTCACGTCGCGTCCACCAACGCCGGCGAGGTAGCCGAAGACCCTGCAGCCCTCGACGCCCATGACGGCCGAGCGTGTCTCGTGGTACATCCAGCCGCCGGAGCCCACGGAGATGTTCCTGTCCATGGCGATGAGGTCCCGGCCCTTGCCGATGCGCCGCAGCTCCTCATCAGGGTAAGGACGAACGACACGCATGCGCGCGAGGCCAACCTTGTGGCCCTGCTCACGCAGGTTGTCCACCGCCACCTTCGCCTCAGAGCCGACCGATGCCATCGCCAGGATGACGCAGTCAGCGTCGTCCACGCGGTACTCATCGATGAGGCCGCCGTGGTAGCGGCCGAAGCGCTGTTCCCACTCCCGGGCTATCTCCGGGATGAGCTGCTTCGCCCGCTCCATGCCCCGGTACATGGTGTAGCGTTTCTCCATGTGGTACTCGTCAGACAGGATGTTGCCGAACGTGATGGGGTTCTTCCAGTCCAGCCGCCAGTAGGGTTTGAAGGGCGGCAGGAACGCATCTATCTCCGACTGCTCCGGGACGTCCACTGGCATCATCGTGTGCGAGATGGTGAAGGCGCTGTAGCTGATCATTACGGGAAGCTGCACGTCCTTGTGCTCCGCCAGCTTGAAGGCCTGGACGACCGTGTCGAAGACCTCCTGGGCGCTGGAGACATAGAACTGTATCCACCCGGTGTCGCGCTGCGCCATCGAGTCGGTCTCGTCCGGCCAGAGGCTCCAGCCCGGACCAAGCGTCCGGTTCACGTTAATCATCACGATGGGAAGGCGCGAGAGGCTGGCCCAGTGCAGCATCTCGTGCATCAGGCAGAGACCGTGCGACGAGGTCGCGGTGAACGTCCGGACTCCCGCCGAGGCGGCTGACACCGTGGCCGCCATCACGCTGTGCTCACTCTCAACACAGAGGTATTCGGCAACCAGTTCGCCGGTCTCCACGAGGCGCGCAAGCTCCTCAACGATGACTGTCTGCGGCGTGATGGGGTAGGCGGCGATGACCTCGGGCCTGCACATCTGGACAGCCTTCGCCGCGACTTTGTTGCCGACGTCGAACATGACTGTCATCGTCTAGTCCTCCCTCTCCATGGTGATGGCCTTCTTGGGGCACTCCTGGGCGCAGACGCCGCAGCCCTTGCAGTAGTCATAGTCGATGCTGACGGCGTTGTCCTCATCGCGAAGCACCGCGCCCTCCGGGCAATAGGCCCAGCAACGCAGGCACCTGATGCAGTTAATCTGGTCGATGACCGGCTTGAAGTCCCGCCATCCGCCGGTCTTGCCGGCTGCGCCGGCCATCGGATAGGAAATGGTGGTATCGGCCTCGTAGCGCTCCATCAGCGGTTCACCTCCGTCTTGTCATACGCTTCTCTGGCCGCCTCGGCGTTGGCCTCACCGGCGGCGCCCTTCCACTGCTTCCTGATGACCGCCTGGATGGACTCCAGGGAGACCTCATCGGTCATCCTGGCGATGACTCCAAGTATGGGCGTATTCAGAGCAGGGATGCCGCTCACCAGCAGGTTGCGAGCTATGGAGATGCCGGCAGCGTCAACCACGGCCACCCTGAACCTGTCGGAGAAGTCGAAATCGGCCGGCTTCCTGCGGCTGTTGAGTATGATGGTGCCGCCCTCTTTCAGGCCGGCCGTCACATCGGTAGACTCAAGCGTCTGCCGGTCCAGGACAACGACCATGTCCGGGTGATAGACACGGCTCCTGAGCCGGACCTCCTCGTCGGCGATACGTACAAACGCCGTCACCGGAGCGCCTCTGCGCTCACCGCCGAAGTGCGGAAATGACTGCACTCCCTTCCTCCCATCGCGGAGCGCGGCACCCGCCAGCAAGTTCGCGGCCGTCACGGCGCCCTGTCCTCCACGACCGTGGAAACGGACTTCAAGCATGCCAGTCTTCCTCCTTAGTGTCTGTTTCGCATCGCCGACCGCCCGCAGAGCCGCCACGGGGCGCCTGTCCGGGACTGCCGGCCAACCTGTTGAACGCTACGAGCCTTTAATGTCCAGGAGAATGCCGAAGAAATAGCTTCCTTCGCGTTCGGCCTTCACCGTCTTGAACCTGTGCTTCACGCCCGCCGGGACGTAGACGGCCAGCGGCGACTCCACCGTGTATGTCTCGTCATCAAGCGTTATCTCGAAGACCATGTCGCCGCGCCCGGGCGAGGGCGCCATGTAGACCTCCGCGCAGTCGTGAGCGTGCGCATCGGTGATGTACCTCCCGACAAGCTTGCTGACGTCGACACCGATCACACCAAGCTTCACGTCCGGCCCCATCTCGGGGGTAACCCAGAACGGCGCCGGGTCGAAGTGGCTTGGCAGACCGACAAGTCGCGGGACGTCGCTGAAGATAAGTCCTTCGTGTTTCTTTTCCATTGCGTCTATCCTCCCTCTCCTGCGCACCGACATCAGTCGCAACACTGGGACACAACGCGGTTCACAGCTACGCGGGCACCGGCCCTCCCAACCGGCTAGCTGTGCTCGTAGAACCCTTTCCCGGCCTTGCGGCCAAGCTGTCCCGCCGTGACCATCTTCTGGAGAAGCACGGGCGCGGCGAACTTCGGGTCCTTGAAGGACGCGTACATGCCGTTCCCGATGTTCAGCAGCACGTCCAGTCCAATGAGGTCCGCCAGCGTCAGCGGCCCCATCGGGTAGTTGAAAGAGAGGACGCAGCAGGTGTCGATGTCCTCCTTCGAGGCAAAGCCACTCTCGAGCAGCCGTATCGCGTCGAACAGATAAGGCAGCAGCAACCGGGTGCTCAGAAAGCCGGGGGCGTCCTTAGCAACCCAGGTCTCCTTGCCGAGCGACACGGCGAACTGCCGGGCGCTCTCGAGCGTCTGAAACGACGTTACGATGGTGCAGACCAGCTCGACGCCCTTCATGAGCGGCACCGGGTTGAAGAAATGGATGCCTGCGACTTTCTCGGGACGTTTCGTCGCCATCGCAAGGTCGAGAATGGAGAGCGAAGAGCTGTTGCTTCCGAGGATGACATCCTCCCGGCAGTGCCTGTCGAGCGCGGCGAAGACGCTCTTCTTGGCCTCGATGTCCTCGTAGATGGCCTCAACAACGATGTCGGCCTGCGCCATGTCCGAGAGGTCCGTGCTCTTGCGAATGCGTGACAGCAGCTTGTCGCGCTGACCGGCCTCCACCTTGCCCTTCTCGACAAGGCGGCCCAGGTCCTTCGCCATACGGTCCAGAGACCGGTCCACCAGCTCAACGGTCGTATCGTTGAGAATAACGTCATAGCCGACAGCGGCCGAGACCTGCGCAATACCACGCCCCATGGTGCCGGCGCCGACGATGCCAACAGTCCCCTTGTCCATGTAGCCTCCTGTAAGCATTCCAGGAGAAATGGCCCCCAGGACACACGCCCGGGTTGTCACGAATCTGTGGCCCGATTTTAGCACTCCAAAGGTGTGTTTGTAACGTAGACGCGGGCGGGCAAGCAGTGGCGCCTTGCGAACCACACGTGCGATACCCGTTCGGGATAGGGATGTGTGGCCTGCCGTAGGGGCGCTTCGGGAAGCGTCCGGTGATTGTGGCAGGACGCGGTCGTAGCCATCGAGCGGGACGAGAATAGCGTGGGGGTGATGCGGGTGACCGTGGTCGCGAACGGGGGCCGGGTCGTTCCCGAACGACCCCTACATCAGGAACCATGTGCTGTTGCCGTGACCATCATCGGCCACCAGACCGTTCGCGAACTGCCCCTACAGCCGGAACCACCCCTTGGCCCTGATCCCCGCGGGCGGACACGCAGCGGCGTCGCACGCATCGCCCGGACAACGGCCAACATCATCCACATCCGTCAACACCCGGCTTGCGCCGGACGCAGGACGACCCCATGGACCATACGTTTCTGAGACATGAATTCCCTCCAGAACGTTGACGCGGAGACTGCCCGACGGTACCATCTACCCCATGACCACAACCCTCAGGCAAGTACCCCGGCTGGCGCTCTTCCCCAGGGACTCAGGCATAAACACGGCAGGCCATCTCACCATAGGCGGGTGCGATACGTACGACCTTGCCAGGGAGTACGGCACGCCCCTCTACGTGTTCGACGAAGCCATGCTCCGGCACCAGTGCCGCGAGTTCGTCAAGCGTTTTGGAGGCCGCTACCCTGACACGGTCGTCTGCTACGCCGCGAAAGCCTTCCTCACCAGGGCCATGGCGAAGCTGGTGATGCAGGAGGGGCTGGGCCTCGACGTGGTCTCCATCGGCGAGTTCGCCATAGCGCGCTCCGTCGACTTCCCGTCGGAGCGCGTCTATTTTCACGGGAACAACAAGGCGCCCGAGGAGCTTGCCCAGGCGCTCGACTGGGGCATCGGGCGCATCGTCGTGGACAGCATGTACGAGCTGCAGTTGCTCAACGAACTCGCGCAAGAGAGGGGCATCTTGCAGGACATACTGCTGCGGCTTACCCCCAATGTCGACCCGCACACGCACGAGTTCACCACCACCGGGGTGCTGGACAGCAAGTTCGGCATACCCGTGAGCACGGGACAGGCCGAAGAGGCAGTCGTCCAGGCGATACGGCTCGGCAGCATCAACCTGCTCGGGCTGCACTTCCATCTCGGCTCACCCATACCGGAGACGGCTCCATTCGAGGCAGCGCTCCAGGTCGTCCTCGAGTTCGCGCACGAGATGAAGCGCAGCTACGATTTCGACCTGGTTGAGCTGGGCATCGGCGGGGGTTTTCCTGTCGCCTACACGCTGGAGGACAACCCACCACCCATCGCCGTGTACTCAGATGCCATCGTCAGCACGATGTCCAACCTTCTCTTGAAGCAGAGCCTGCTGCCGCCGCGACTCACCATCGAGCCGGGTCGCGCCATCGCTGCGCAGGCGGGAGTGGCCCTGTACACAGTGGGGGCCATCAAAGAGATACCGGGTCTCAGGAAGTTCGTCTGCGTGGACGGCGGTATGTCGGACAACATCCGGCCTCCTCTCTACGGGGCCAGGTACGAGGCGCTCGTGGCGAACAAGGCGAGAGAACAGGACGCGCACACCGTCACCATAGCCGGCAAGCTCTGTGAGTCCGGCGACCTGCTTGTGAAGGACATACAGATGGCGCGCATGGCCCCGGGCGACGTGATTGCAGTGCCGGTGTGCGGCGCGTACTCCATACCGATGTCGAGTAACTACAACGCTATCCCCCGTCCGGCCATCGTCTTCGTGAACCGCGGCGGCGCGCGTGTCGTGCGGCGACGTGAGACAAACGAAGACCTGTACGGACTCGACGAACTATAGACATGTGGCGCACAGTCGGGCAGGAGAGCAGCGTCGAGATGCTCTCCCACAGCATAAGTGAAGGCAGCGTACATCACGCCTACCTGTTCGTGGGGCCCGAACACGTGGGCAAAAGGACGCTTGCCATTGACCTCGCGTGCGCCCTCAACTGCCAGGGCGAGCAGAGTCCGTGTGGGGAATGCCGCGCGTGCAGCCGCATCCTCGGTGGCACGCACGCCGACATCCTCGTGATGGCCCTGGCCGGCGGTGTCGGGCCTCAGGCCTCCGAAGGGGAGGAGGAGGAACGGACCTCCCGCACCAGGATCCTGACGGAGCAGATAGAGGACCTGCAGCGCGCGGCAAACCTGCCTCCGTTCGAAGGCAAGTGGAAGGTCCTGCTCGTCGAGAACGCCGACCTCATGACAGAAGAGGCGGCGAACCGAATCCTCAAGATGCTTGAGGAACCCCCTCCACACATAGTCTGGATGCTGCTGGCTGAAGACGAGAACCGCCTCCTTGATACCATCGCCTCTCGCTGCCAGCGGATAGACGTGCGTCCGATGCCGCCACAAGAGCTGGAGACGTACCTGGTGGAAACACACGGAGCGACCGCCGAGAAGGCAGCACTCCTCGCGCGGGTCTCACAGGGCAGAACAGGCTGGGCCATATCGGCGTTGACAGATGAATCCGTGCTCGCCGACCGCTCCGCACGCATTGAGAGCATCATCCAACTCATCTACATGGGCTACTCTCCGAGGTTCGACATGGCACGAGAGTTGGACGCGCGATACAGGAGAGACCCCAGGAGTGTTCTCGAGACACTCGACGTATGGACCACATGGTGGCGCGACCTGCTCGTCGTGAAGAGCGGTTGCGCAGAGAGCGTAGTCGACGTAGACTATGTCAACGACCTGAACGAGCAGGCCAAGAGCCTGAGCCTCCAGCAAATACGCGAATCCATCGGGAAGCTCAACGAGGCGAGAGAGAACCTCGACCTCAATGTGATAACCCGTCTCGTGTTTGACTCGCTGGTCTACACGATACCGCGCATCGGGAAGGCGGCAGGCAGCGGTGATGCGCCGTCAGGCGTTCTCCAGGACGAGAACGTGACTCAATGAACCGAGATGACAGAATTGACGAAGAACGAGAAGAGCTGCGCGATGACGAGCCAGGACAGGAGACTGTCGAGGCCGTAGACAGCGGGCAGGAAGCTCCGCCTGCGGATGCAGAGACAGTTGACGGCCCCGGCAACTGGTCCGAAGGGCAGTCCGACCCCGTAGCCCGGAGGGAAGAGGAAGCTCCGGCGTACAAGCAGCCATTCGAATCCCCACCTGCCCCAGGTGTTGTGCCCGGGACGGACGATCCCGGCGGCAACGCCGCGCCTGCGGACCATGCCGGCGAGGCTACACCATCGCATCTGCAGTCGACCGAGGAGCTATGCTCGGAGGACACTGCGCGCGCTCCTGAGTCCCAGCCCCATGAGACCAGTGAACAAGACATAGGCACGGCGGACGCAGAACTGCCCGGAGCGCCGCATGCCGAGGACGCTTCCTCCCGGACAGAGGATAACAACGGAAACCTTTCGTTCAGGGAGCTGCAGGGAGCAGCCGGGGCGCAGGAGGAAGAGGAGAGGCCACGGCCCCGGGTGGTCATCGCTGCAGGGACGGATGAGCAGTCGCTCAAAGCTGTTGAGATCTGCCGCGAGAAGGCCAGGCAGCTTCACATCAGGATGCATCCGCTTGCCGCACGCTACAACAGTGAGAAGAACATCACTATCTTCTTCCGGTCAGACGACAAGGTCGACTTCCGCAAGCTTGTACGGGAACTCAGCAGGGTGCTGCATGCCCGCATAGAGATGCGGCAGCTCGGCCCGCGGGAGCAGGGCAAGCTCTGCGGACTCGTAGGCAAATGCGGCTATCCGCTCTGCTGCCGGACCTTCCTCAGCCAGTTCACGCAGTCCTCCATCAGGATGGCCAAGACGCAGGACCTCGCCTTGAATCCTCTGAAGATATCGGGCGTATGCGGCCGCCTGCTCTGCTGTCTGAACTACGAGCAGGAACTCTACGCCGAAGTCAAGTCGCGCATGCCGAAGGTCAACAAGCAGGTTGACACGGAGTTCGGGCCGGGCCGGGTTGCCTCGCTCAACGTTCTCAAGGAGACCGTCACCGTGCAGTTTGAGACGATGACCAGAGAACTGCCTCTGGACCAGGTGCATCGACTCGAAGCCCAGGGCTGATGTCCCCCTGCTGCGGCAAGTACTTCTGCCACTCGGTGTGCGAACTGAAGTAATGGTGCGGCACGTGATATCCGTGGCCACGCGGCGTCTTCGGTTCACTCAGCAGCTTCATACTCGCCTCCTCGGGCGTCCTGCCACCCTTTCGGCGGTTGCATAGCCTGCACGCGCTGACAACGTTCTCCCAGAAGTGACCACCCCCCTGGCTTCTGGGGACCACGTGGTCGAGTGTGAGTTCACGCGTCTCGCGCCCGCAGTACTGGCAGGTGAACCTGTCGCGCGCAAAGACCTCCTGTCTCGTGAGACGCCGCTCAACGAAAGGCCGCCGCACGCGCCGCGTCAGTCGGATGACAGACGGTATCGCGAACGACGTGGAGACAGTGTGTATCTCACCCCTGCTGTCCTCGACGAACTCTGCCTTGCCGCAGAACATGAGTACGATGGCGCGGCGGGTGCGGCACACATCATGGGGCTCATAGCCCTGATTGAGGACGAGAACTGGCCCGTCTATCATGCGCGAACTCCCACGTATTCTAGCAACCGCTCTCAGGACTGGCAACCGTGTGCCGCACGTACGTCAGGCTGACCCTGCCGTCAGACTACCTTTGTCATAAACTGGATCAATCCGCCGCTGGCGATAACGGTCTGTCCCGTGATGTAGCTCGATGCATCCGACGCAAGAAACACCGCCAGACGCCCAATCTCATTCGGTTCTCCCCACCTGCCGAGAGGGCTGAAGCGGTTCTGCGCGATGCGCACGTCATCACGGCCCTTGTACCGGGCCTCCACCAGGGGCGTCCTTACCGGCCCGGGCGCAATGCAATTGGCGCGGATGCCGTTCTGGCCGTACTCGCTCGCAACGGTCTGCGTGATGCTGACCACACCGGCCTTGGCAGCACCGTATGCGATCGACGCCTCGTAGGGCACCATCGCCGCCAGAGACGCTATGTTGACGACGGAACCCTTCCGGCTGTTCTCCAGGAGGTAGCTGACGAACGCCTTGCAGCAGAGGAACTGAGACGTGAGATTGACCTTGAGCAACATCTCCCAGAAACTGAGGCTCATATCGACGAGCGTAGTCTTCTCTCCATCCGGTCCAAGGCTGCCCACGTTGTTGACAAGCACATCCACGCCACCGAACTCGGACAAGGCCGCCGCCATCATCCGACTCACGCTGTCCTCACTGGTCACATCGGTTTCGACGACCAGCGCATTTCCGCCCATCTTCCGCACGCCCACAGCCGTCTCCTCTCCAGCTTCCTTCCTCAGCTCGGCAATGACGATATTCGCGCCGGCGTTCGCCATCTCAAATGCTATTCCCCTGCCAATGCCCGAACCCGAACCTGTGACGATGGCCGTCCTGCCATCGAGACCGTACGCTGTGTCATCACGCATGGTGATTCCCCTCCTTGATTCTAGATAGGCAGCCGGCCGAACACCGGCTGCCGAGTCCGTCACGGCCATCCATTATGCCACATCTCATGTGGCGTGATAAGCCGGCCCGGGACCGTGTGCATGCCCATCTGAGCTGCGAAATCACGCAAGTGAAGCTCTTCCAAATCGAAGGCAGACAGGATGCGCTCCCGCAACCGCGGACCCTCTACGCGACCGTCGCGATACAGGACTGTCACGAGGAGACAACGGGCAGACAACCCTGACCCCGTCAGACATGGACCCCGACCCCCTGAAGTCCGGCGGAACGTTCGGACGGATAACCGTCACGTCGCAACAGGAGGCGAGAGGAGAAACGGAGCACGCTGCATGAACAAGCCCGCCTTCCGTGAAACCGAACGCGACTCCCGCCCCTGACGGCCCACCACCAGGGTTGAACAAGAGCACTCTTCTCTTGCTACTGAATACCGGCACGGCGGTCGGAAGGATAGCCCACTCACTTATGTCAAATCAACATGTATAATCCTGCGCAGTGGCAGAAGCTGTCTGGGAAATACTCGGCTTAATGGCCGCCGGCGGCGCCCTGTGGCTCTCGGTCATCCTCGTCCTCGCATTGCTCGGCGAGATGGGGCTGCCATTCACCACCTGCCCCGTAATTGAGAGCCTGCTCGTATTCACGGGTTTTCAGCTGGTTCATGATGCAGTGTTCGTTGCAGTGCTCCCTTTCCTCGCCGTCGCCTACGCAGGTCGATTAATAGGCTCAACGTCGGTCTACAAGCTCTCGGAGCGCGTCGGGGGCAGATTCGTGCAACGTTACGGCGGCCCCCTCCGCATTACCCCGGAGAGGGTCGTCATGCTCAAGGAACGCCTCTCACATGTGCTGGTGCCCACAATCTTCCTGGCTAGGTTCACTCCGGGACTCACCGTGCTTACGACATTCGTCTGCGGAGTGTCACACGTGGGCACGCGGCCGTTCCTGCGGGCAGTGACGGGCCAGCTCCTGGTCTGGGAGGTCGCGTTTCTCCTCGCCGGAGTGCTGGGCGGCATCGCTTCACGTTCGATAGACCCCGCGTCCTACCCGAAAGCCCTCGCTATCATCGTCGGCATCTCCCTCTCCGCAGGCGCGGTGGGAGGTTATCTAATCTTTCACAAGGTGCGCCGCTACCCACTTTGCCGGGACTCCGCCTGCCCGGGATAGCTACCAGTCGCGGCCCGTAAGACCCTGGTCAAAGAGCAGGCGCCGGAGCATGACCCTGCCTATCCAGGCACCCACGGACAGGTCAACGAGCAGCCCTGCGGTGAGGCGCCTGACGACGATGGCGCACAGCAAGAGCACAAGGCCCCAAGTAAGGCCTTGGGGCTGGTCCGTCAGCCAGCAGATGAGAGGGGCGGCCACAAATCCGAGAAGCATCCCCAGGGGCAACGCCAGTGACAGCGGGTGCCCGGGGCCGCGACGCTCGGGACTCGATGACGACAGCGCCAACCACCTGAGGGCCACGCCCACGGCGAAGAGCAGCACGCACAAGAGAGGAAGATACGCCTCGTAGAGAAGCAGGAGGGTGATCAGCGCACCGACGCCTGTGCTGTCGCCCTTCCCACCATGACCGCGTAACGGCGGCCACATCTGCCCGACCACAGCGGCAACTCCTGAAAGCGCCACCACGAAAATCGGCAGCGAGAAGCCGAACCCAACGAGCACAGGAAAGACACCCTTCGCGAAATCCACGACGGCAGCGACAGCACCCTGGAGCTTCCCGGCCCTGTGCCACAGGGCGACGTGGAGGTCGCCGCCATCGGACGGGTCGATTCCGCTCGCCACGGCAAGAGCCACCGTGAACGGCAACGCTCCAAGGACATATCCACCCACTATCAGTGCAAGAGCACCCATTGTCTTCGAGCCACCCGGGGGCCCCAACCAGTAGACGTGCTACGCGCGTCTGTCCCCGCTCTGGCCGTACCCGTCAACATTGTAGTGCGGCGCGAGTATGTTGAACACCGTGCCGAAGCGAGGGTCGGCGAAGCGTGAGCTGATGCGAGGCTCAATCTGGTCAAGCGACTGTTCTGTGGTCACGACCATTGGCAGCCGCGCGTTGTAACGATGGTTGATTAGCTGAAACAGCTTCGACCTCGCCCACAGAGTGCTGGACTGCTCGCCAAAATCGTCCAGAATGAGCAGCGGACTCTGCTTCACCTCTTCAAAGAACTTGCTGTACGAGCCCCGGCTCTCCGGACCAAAGGCGGAGCGCAGATAGTCAAGCAGGTCGGCCACAACCAGAAACAGCACAGGCCTCTCTTGCGCCAGCCGGTGATTCGCGATAGCAGCGGCCAGATGCGTCTTGCCACAGCCGTTCATCCCCGCGAACACCAGCCAGCCCTCAGGCTGGCGGGCAAACTCGACGGCCAGATTGTAGGCCATCTCAAGATTCTGCTGTTCCTCCAGGGACAGCTCGATGCGCTTGTAGTCGAAGTTCTCGAACGTTTCCTGCCTGAGGCCTTCAGGCAGATCGGGGATGTCAATGCCATTGCCGCGCTGCTCTGCCAGGACAAGGACGGAACAGAACTCAGTATCGAGAAAACGCTCGTTCAGCCCCGGGCCCAGTTCGTCAGGAGCCATGTCGGTCGTGAGCACCGTCGGCAGCTTCATGTTGTAACGGTGATTGAGTATCTGCTCCAGCTTCAGTCGCGCCCACGGAGTGGCCCCCTCCGCGCGCACGTCGTCCACAACAAGGAGAGGGGCATTCTTCACCCGCTCGAAGAGCTCGTCATAGCTCACCTCGCTGCCCGGGTTGAAAGCCCCGCGCAGGTGGTCCAGCAGGTCAGCCGCACCGACGTAGAACGCGGACTCTCCAGTGGAAAGCCGTGAGTTGGCGATTGCACAGGCGACATGCGTCTTCCCACTACCCACGGGGCCAACGAGGACAAGCCAGCCCTTCGGGCTGTCGGCGAAGCGGCGCGCGGCCTCACACGCGCTCCTGTAGTGCTGCGACGCCCCCACACGTCCCCCGGGACGCAGCGTCTCAAAAGTGTAGTGCGAGAGGTAGCCCAGGTTGCTGTACCGCTCCAGCAGGCCCTGCTTCTCCCTGAGCAGCCCCGCAGCACGGCAGCGGCACGGAACAACCCTGGAGAAGTCAGGAGTGCCGGACGGGAGGAGGGGATGCACCAGGCCGGCGCCCCGGCACACGGGGCACTGCCCTTCGTCGCCACGCGTAGGACCCAGGTCCTGGTGCCCGGATTCAGCGTTTGACAAGATGTCCGTATCTGCCTTTGATGTACTTGTCGCGGTCAACCGACCGAGCACCTGGTCTATTCGCTCCACTGTCCTTACCCTCTGCCGTCCAGCGCTCCAGTATGCGAGAGATGTACTTCCAGTTCAGCTTGCGCACGCGCACAGCTTCACGGAAGGCTTCCTCAATCCAATCGGCGGGATACGTCTGCTGCGCATCCTTCAACTCCTCCGCAATCATCGGACTGACCACACCCACATTCTGCTCATACAGCTCAAAGATGTTGTGGACGGCCGCGGAGCCGGCAACAGCGCCTCCCGACACCGATCGGGCCTTCAACTCCTCAATGGCCTCGATGTCGGCTTCTATGTTAGCGAAGTAGACTTCCGTGTCCTCTCCCTCCAAAGGGAGAACAAGCCTCAGCATCACTCCCCTCCGGACTGCGGCATCCAGTCCCTGTCCACACGCTTCAGCAGCGATTCCGAGGACAGCGGCTGCTCTGCTCTCCAACTCAGTCCGGGTAACATATGCCGGATACTGGCGGGCTCGGCTCAGAAGGTGGAACGTCAGCAGAGTAACTTTCAACTCCAGCGGGTCATCTATCTGCCGCATCAGCTGACTGACATACGAGCCCGGAACCAGGGTGAACCCACCCGGCTGCGCCGCAGAGTACGGAACCCGACCCGGCATATCCCTTTGACCCCGCCTAGATGAACGAGGAGGCAGTCGTCTCCTGCTCCAGGCTATCGAAACGAACCGAACGGTCGACGAAGCGAAGCTTGATCTGCCCAAGTGGGCCGTTCCGGTGCTTGGCAACGACGATATCGGCGATACCCTTCGGATACGGTTCGCCCATTATGTCATGCAGCCGGTTCCACTCCTCTTCCGTGACGTACTTGTCCTCCCGGTAGATGAACACGACTATGTCTGCGTCCTGTTCGATTGTGCCAGATTCCCTCAGGTCTGCGAGCTGTGGAATATGCGACGTGCGCCACTCCACCGCCCTGCTGAGCTGGGACACGGCGATGACCGGCACATCGAGCTCGCGCGCCAGCAACTTGAGAGAACGTGTAATCTGGCTGAGCTCCTGCACGCGCGTTTCCTTCCTGCCCTCGCCCTGGATGAGCTGCAGGTAGTCGACAATGACCAGGTCCAGGTGCCGTTCAAAAGCCAGGCGCTTCGCCTTGCTCCTGATTGTCATCGTACCTGCCTGCGGCGTATCATCGACGAAGATTGCGGTCTCAGACAGGGTTCCCGACGCTTCCATCACCTTCCGCTCTTCCACCTCGAAGAACTTCCCCAGCCGGACCTGCCAGAAATCGACGTCCGCCTGCGCGGCAAGCATCCGCTGCACGACCGACTCGGCAGACATCTCGAGGCTGAACAGCGCAACACAGGCCTTCTGATGCACGGCAGCGCGACGGGCGATATCAAGGGCGAGCGTCGTCTTGCCAATGCTCGGCCTTGCGGCGAGTACTATCAGGTCGGACCGCTGCAGCCCTCCGAGTAGCCCATCAAGGCCGGCGTAGCCCGTCTTGATACTGGGGATGCCACCGAAACCCTCATCGTCAGCACGCCCCGCCTGGTCGAAGTACTTGCCGAGCACATCCCGGATAGACACGAAGTCGCGGGAGTTCTCGCGCATCCGCACCTTGAACAGGGCGTCCTCGGCCTGACTGAGACTCTCATCGATATCCGGTCCCGCCTCGTAGCCAATCGACGCAATTCGCCCCCCCGCCGCGATGAGCTTGCGCATGACGGACATCCGCTCAACGATGTTCCCGTAGAATTCGGCGTGGAGCGAAGTAGGTACTGCACCGATGAGATGGCTGAGGAAAGCGGCCCCTCCCACGTACTCCAGGCGACCCAGCCGCATGAGCTCGTGGGCAACGGTAATCTGGTTGATGGCTTCGCTACGCTGGTAGAGCGCCACGCACGCGCCGTAGATAGCCGCGTGCATCTCGTCGAAGAAATCGTCAGCCTTGAGAGCGGTGACGACCTTCAGAATGGCATCAGGGTCTATGAGCAGAGAGCCAAGAAGCGCCTCCTCCGCCTCGATGTCGTGGGGCGGGAGCTTCTGCTGATCCGCCATGCCTGTTGCCTATGACTCGTCGGTTTCCGGTTCGATGACGACCGTTATCATTGCCTCGGCCTTGCCGGAGAGCTTTATCTTGACGTCGTGGCTGCCTGCCTCACGAAGCGGCCGGTCGAGTGCAACGTGCTTCTTATCTATGGGAGTATCGAGGAGCTTACTCAATTCCTCTGCGATATGCGCACCGGTAATCGAGCCGAATAGCTTGTCCTCTGCCCCCACGCGCGCCTGGAGGACAATCTGCTGTCCCTCGATACGCCCGGCGAGTATCTCCTCCTTGTGCGACTGCTCCTGTTTTCGTTCCAGCTCCTGCCGGATACGAGACTCAGCCTGTTTCATGGCGCCCGGTGTGGCCTCAATCGCAAACCCATTGGGCATCAGGTAGTTCTTCGCGTAGCCGCGCGCGACCTCCCTGGTCTCGCCGACCTCGCCGGAACCGAATACGTCCTTCAGGAAAATGACCTTCATAGTGAGCTGATATACCTCCTTGCCGAAAGCGCGGCCGTCGCCCCGTCGCCCGCAGCGGTTATGACCTGGCGCGCAGAGTTGTGGCGCACATCTCCCGCGGCGAACAAGCCCGCGATGTCTGTCTCCATCTGCTCGTTGACAATGATACACCCGGATTCATCCAGGGGCAGTACACCCCCAAGGAATCCGGTCGAGGGCACAGAACCCACCGCCACGAACACACCGTCCACTTGAAGCTCCGACATTGTACCATTCTTCGTGTTCTTCAGACGAAGGGAACTGACCACGGGCTCTCCAACCACGTCTTCGACAACCGAATTCCACAGGAAGTCAACCTTCGGGTTGTTCCTGGCCTTTTCCTGCAGCACTTTGCCCGCCCGCAACTCATCTCTGCGGTGAATCACAGTCACCTGACTGGCGAACGTCGTCAGCTCCAGCGCGTCGGTAATCGCGGTGTCACCGCCACCGATAACCGCCACCTTCTTTCCACGGTAGAAGGGACCGTCACAGGTGGCGCAGTAGGAGACTCCTCTGCCAGTCAACTCCGTCTCTCCGGCCACGCCCAACATGCGGTAGCGGGCGCCGGTAGCCACAATCACAGCCGTAGCGGAAACGTCTTCCTCCGAGGTCTTGACTACGTGGGACCCATCGCTACCCTGAGTTGCCGGCACAAGCGAGGAAACCTCAACCGTCAGCGTCTCGGCGCCCGATTGCTCCGCCTGCTGGTGCATGTACTGGCCAAGCTCCATTCCGGAGACGCCCTGCGCAAAACCGGGATAGTTCTCCACACGCGCAGCATTCGCAATCTGCCCGCCAGGGAAGGCCATCTCGAGAATAATCGTGCTCAGTCCCGACCGCGCAGCGTACAGCCCCGCAGCCAGACCGGCCGGGCCGGCCCCGATGATGGCTACCTGGCAACTCCTGCTCATCGCCGCAAATGGTAGCAGATTGCCCCTCCCTTTTCATTGTGGCTGTGCCGGGCACGGGACAGGGCCTCCACGTTTGCCTCCCCCCCTGCGTGTGTTGTACCTTTCCAGCAGCATATGTTGACGTCTGAATCCCTCTCTGGAAACCCGATACAGGCTCTCTTCAACGTGAGTTCCCTGCTGAAGCAACCCGTTGGCAGCAGTCTCATCTACAGCATGGACAGTATCCTTGCGGAAGACCAGCAGTCCCTTGTGACCGGAAGCATCAATCTCACTCACGCAGGTCGCGGCATCGCGCTGACCGGCGAGGGAGAGGCCGACATCGACATGGAGTGCATCCGTTGTCTACGCCGGTTCTGCGCGCACATCCATTTCAAGATTGAAGAACAGGTTCATCCCGACCCGCACTACGCCCACCGCAAGGGCACCGAGGGCTTCGAGGAAGAAGATGAGGTGCGCATCGGTCCCGATAACACGCTTGACTTAGGAGAGATTATCCGCCAACATATGGTCTTGCACTTGCCCATGAAACCATTGTGCCGGCTTGATTGTCCCGGCATCGAGGAGATAGATTCAGATGGCTGAGCCCAAGAAGAAAACATCCCAGTCGAGGAAAGGAATGCGCAGGAGTCATCACGCGCTTACTGCGCCATCGCTGGATGTGTGCCCCAACTGCAAGAGCCCCAAGCTGTCCCACCGCATCTGCCCCACGTGCGGCATGTACGGCGGCCGGCAGGCCGTTGTGGTAACCACACCGACCAAGAATAAGTAGCGATGTCCGCGTGGGCCGCATACGTGTTCCCGGGTCAGGCCTCCCAGAAGGTCGGGATGGGCCTCAGTGTGTACGAAGCGTACGCACCGGCGCGCGCTGTGTTTGACGAGGCTGACGCAACACTCGGCTTTCCCATCTCGAAACTCTGCTTCGAGGGCCCCTCCGAGGAACTCACCAAGACCATCAACGTACAGCCTGCTCTTGTCGCCACGAGCATGGCCTGTCTGAGGGCGGCGCAGCAAGCTCTCGGAAGCAAGTTCCCCAAGCCTGCGTTTCTTGCAGGTCACAGTCTCGGTGAATACACTGCGCTCGCAGCGGCGGACTCACTCAGCCTTGCAGATGCCCTCAAGCTTGTGCGGGAGCGCGGTCGCCTCATGTACGAGGCCGGACTGAAGAATCCCGGCAGCATGATGGCGGTGATTGCCCTCGACCGGATCCCGCTTAAGGAAGTCTGTGTCGAGGCAGGCGTGGAGATATCGAACGTCAATGCACCGGGACAGCTCGTGATAAGCGGCGCCGTCGACAAGCTTGAGATAGCGGCCCAACTGGCGAAACAGCGTGGCGCCCGGCGAATCATCCCTCTCAACGTCAGCGGCGCGTTCCACTCGACGTTGATGCAGCCGGTCCTGGACGAGTTCAGCCGCTTCATGGAGTCATTCGAGTTCCGTGCGCCGAGAATCCCCGTAGTCTCTAACGTGACGGCTCTGCCCCTCACCGATGATAGAGCGATACGCGAGGAACTCCTTTCTCAGCTCAGGCGGTGTATCCAGTGGCAGCCGTCTGTTGAGTACATGAGCAGCAACGGTGTGACTACGTTCTATGAGATAGGCCCGGGGACGGTCCTGAGCGGCCTTATCAGGCGGATAAGTCCCGAGGCACAGACGATAAACATCTCCGGAGTGGAGGACATCGCCGCGATCAGAGATCCAGCGCCGTCCGCATAAGCATGGCCTCACGTCGCAGGGCACGCAGCATCGCCCTCCAAGCCCTCTACGAAGTCGACACCACGACGCACAGGGCGGAGGAAGTCGTGGCCCGGCATGTCTACGACGACTCTGTTGGAGAGGATGCCCTTGACTTCATTACTACGATGGTCCGGGGAGTGTTGGAACACGTCCACCAGCTGGACAGGGTCATACAACGTCACGCGCCGGCCTTCCCCGTGCAGCAGATGGCGGCAATAGACCGCAACATACTGCGCATGGCGCTGTTTGAGATGAAGTACTCCAGCGACATGCCCGTCAAGGTGAGCATCAACGAGGCGGTTGAACTCGCCAAGAGCTTTGGCAGCGACGCGTCGCCACGGCTGATAAACGGCGTACTGGGCGCAGTCATGGATGAAGAAACCGGACGAGACAGGGACTCCTAGTCCCGGCCTCCCCACTGCGACCCACGGGCAGGATATTGTGCACGAGTACGGGATAACCACGAGCTTGCTCAGTATCGTCGAGCAGAAGGCCGAAGAGGCCGGAATAGAGAAGGTTGAGACGATACGGATAGTCATCGGAGTGCTCACGGGCTTCGCGCCGGAGAGCATTAGGTTCTACTTCGAGCCCATGAGCCGGGACACGGTGGCCGAGGGCGCAACCCTTGAGTTCGAGGAGTTGCCCGTACGGCTCCGCTGCAGGGCCTGCGGGAGCCTGTTCGAGCCGGAGAGCCGAATGTGGACGTGCCCTGCCTGCAACTCGTCCGAAGTGGAAATCTCCGGGGGCCGTGAGATATACATCAAGGAGATGGAGGTATCGTGAAGAAGATAGAAGTCATCCAGAACATACTGGAGGCCAACAACGCGACAGCCGAAAGCAACAGGGCAATACTCGACCGGAACGGCTGCGCTGCAATCAATATTATGTCGGGGCCAGGCGCGGGGAAGACCAGTGTCATCCTCCGCACACTCGAGCTTCTGCGCCCTGACTTCCGCGTGGCGGTCGTTGAGGGAGACGTAGCCTCCACGGTCGACGCGGAGATGGTGCGGGACGCGTCGGACGCCGTCGTCCAGATAAACACGAAGAGCATGCCCGAGACCTGCGCACTCATCGCGGATATGATGGACGCAGCTCTGAAGAAGCTCCCTCTGTCCGAGCTTGACCTCGTCATCATCGAGAACGTGGGCAATCTCATATGCCCGTCCGAGTTCGACCTCGGCGAGAGCCTGAAGGTCGTCATTTCGAGTTCTCCGGAGGGCGACGACAAACCGCTCAAGTATCCCCTCATCTTCGCGGACGCCGATGCGGTAATCATCAACAAGTCAGACCTGTTTCCATACGTTGACTTCGACCGTGAGAAGTTCAAGCGGTCGGTCCGCGACATCAATGCCCGCGCGCCGTTCTTCGAGCTGTCATGCAAGACCGGAGCAGGAGTAACGGAGTGGGTTGACTGGCTTCGCCGTCAACTTCCCGGGAAGTGACTGCGCGCGATGTCACGCCCGGATATTCGCAGTGAGCTGACATGAGTCCGGATTCCGGTAAGACCTGTCTCAGCATCCTCGTCCGGGGCGTCGTCCAGGGCGTCGGCTTTCGCCCGTTCGTATACCGTCTCGCCACAGACGCAGGGCTATCCGGATGGGTGAGGAACACCTCGGAGGGCGTGCACATCGAGGTGGAGGGCCCGCGCCGGTTGACAGGGGTATTCCTGCGAGAACTGCGGGAGAATGCCCCTCCACTGGCTCACATCGAAGAGGTCACAACGGAGGAACTCCCTCACCGGGGCTTCGCACAGTTCGAGATACGCGATAGCCTGTTTGAAGAGGGAAAGAGCCAGCTCGTCTCGCCTGATGTCGCCACCTGTTCCGCCTGTCTGGAGGAGTTGCTCGATACCAGCGACAGGCGCCACCGCTACGCCTTCACGAACTGCACCAACTGCGGACCCCGGTTCACCATTATCAAGGACATGCCATACGACCGCCCAAACACGACCATGAGGTCTTTCACGATGTGTCCGACCTGTCAGGCAGAGTATGACGACCCTCTTGACAGGCGCTTCCACGCACAGCCAAACGCCTGTCCCTCATGCGGCCCAAGCCTCAGCCTGCTTGATGCGCATGGTGCGACCCTCGAATGCGTCGACCCGCTCGCACGGACATCCGCGCTCCTCAAGGGGGGCGCCATCGTGGCCGTCAAAGGTCTCGGTGGTTTCCTCCTCGCGTGCGACGCAACGTCGCCGCGGGTGGTAGGTCTCCTGCGCGACCGCAAGCAGAGACCTGCGAAACCGTTCGCAGTAATGGTGCCTGACCTCGAGGTGGCGGCACGGCACTGCGACTTCTCGCAACAGGAGTCCTCACTTCTCGCGTCGCCGGCCGCCCCAATCGTCCTCGCGAGATGGAAGGACACGTCGTCAATATGCCACGAGGTCGCCCCCGGATTCCTGTACCTCGGGCTCATGCTGCCGTACACGCCGCTTCATCACGTCCTGCTTCGAGATTGCGATATGCCTCTCGTCATGACCAGCGGGAACCTCAGTGAGGAGCCCATTGCAGCAGACAACGATGAGGCCCTGAGACGCCTTGCGGGCATCGCGGACTATTTCCTCGTGCACAACCGGTCCATCCACTCCCGATATGACGACAGCGTGGCCATGGTCGTCGATGGAACGACCCAGATGCTGCGCCGGGCGCGTGGCTACGCTCCCCATCCCGTCGAACTCCCTTTCGAGGCGCCCCGGATACTCGCGACCGGGGCCCAGACGAAGAACACGTTCTGCCTCACGAGAGGGCATCACGCGTTCGTCTCACAGCATATAGGCGACCTGGATAGCGTCGAGACGCTGGACCATTTCGAGGAAACCATACGGCTCTACACAGAGCTCTTCCGCACCCAGCCTGAACTGGTGGCTCATGACCTCCACCCGGACTACCTGTCGACACGATACGCGCAGGACATGTCCCAACGCGGACTCAAGACCTGTGCGGTGCAGCATCACCACGCACACGTCGCCGCCTGCATGGTGGAGAACAGAGTGACAGCGCCCGTCATCGGGGTCGCCTTCGACGGCGCGGGACTCGGAGCGGATGGGCGCATCTGGGGAGGCGAGTTCCTGATATGCGACTTCGCGGCGTTCCGCAGAGCGGCCCATATCGAGTACCTGCCGCTCGCCGGTGGCGACGCGGCCACACTGCGGCCGTACCGCACGGCGGCTGGCTACCTCATGACCCTGTTCGGCAACAGCGGGATGGACAGCAGCCCAATCCTCCTCAATCGGCTCTCGGAGGGCGAGAGGTACGTCATCGCAAAGCAGATAGCAGCTGGACTCAACGCGCCGCTTTGCTCGAGCATGGGCAGGCTCTTTGACGCAGTGGCAGCCATTGTCGGCCTACGCCACAGCGTTTCCTACGAGGGCCAGGCAGCAGTTGAGCTCGAGATGGCCGCTCACCGGCATACGGGACCAGCACCCACAGGCCGCTACGCGTTTCAGGTGGATACAACCAATGGCGCCTACGTCGTGAGAGTCGCAGCACTGCTATCCGCCGTGCTGGACGATGTCCACGCCGGACATCCAACGAGCCTGGTAGCCGCGGCATTTCACGAGGCGGTTGCGCAGATGACCGCCGACATGTGCAGTCGCATCGCAGCGGACAGCGGCATACAGACCGTCGCAATCAGTGGAGGCGTCTTTCAGAACAGGCTGCTGCTCGGAAGGGCAAGAGCGCTCCTGAGCGAGGCGGGCCTCCGCGTGCTGCTGCACACCACGCTGCCGTCGAACGACGGCTGCGTCTCCTTGGGGCAAGCGGTTGTCGCGGCGCACGCCGCGTAGTCATTCAGAGACACAGACTCTCGCCCTGCGTTTGTACTCACGGCCCCTCACAGGCTACAATCACCTCCGCTATGTGTCTCGCTATACCTGCGCTCATCACATCGATAGACGGCAATGATGCCGAGGCGGACATCGACGGAGTCAAGAGGAAGATAGGCATCATGCTCACGCCGCAGGTGAAGATTGGCGACTACGTTCTGCTGCACACGGGGTACTCGATAGGAATCGTGAGCGCGACAGAGGCGGAGGAGACGCTCGCGCTGTTCAGGGAACTGGCGGAAGTCAGTGAGATTCGTTGACGAGTTCCACAACCCCGCACTCGCCGGGAAGCTCGCCCGGAGCATCGCGGGGGTCTCCACAAAGCCCGTCCAATTCATGGAGTTCTGCGGCGGACACACCCACGCCATCCTCCGACACGGCATTCGCGACCTCCTTCCGTCGACAGTAAGCATGCGGTCGGGCCCCGGCTGCCCGGTCTGTGTGACGTCGATGCGTGACATCGACAGGGCGATAGCTATAGCGCGGATACCGGGCACGATTGTGGCCACGTATGGAGACCTCGTGAGGGTGCCGGGAAGCCGGACCACACTGGAACGCGCCAGAGCCACAGGAGCGGACGTGAGAGTGGTCTACTCCGCCAGTGACGCGCTCCAGGTTGCCCAGCAGAACCCGGACAGGCAGATTGTCCTCCTCGGCATAGGCTTCGAGACGACCGCCCCGACAGTCGCGGCGTCCGTCGTAGAGGCAGCCGGCAGGAATGTCGCCAACTATCGGGTCCTTTCGCTGCTCAAGCTCACACCTCCGGTGATGCGCGCCCTGCTCGAGAGTGGAGAGACCCGCATCGACGGCATCGTCTGCCCTGGTCACGTGAGCGTCGTCATAGGCACACACCCATACGACTTCATCCCGCCGCGCTACCACGTGGGCTGCGTCGTGTCGGGCTTCGAGCCGCTTGACGTACTGCGCAGCATCCAGCTGTTGGTGGAGCAGGCGGAACAGGGCGCTCCGTCCGTCGTGAACGCATATCCGCGCGCAGTTCATGCCGACGGCAACCCTGTCGCGCTCAGAATGATGAACAGGGTATTCGAACCATGCGACGCCGACTGGCGTGGTATCGGCACAATTCAGGCCAGCGGCCTGGCCCTGCGGCCCGAGTTCCAGCGGTTCGACGTCAACGGAGCTTTCGATGTCCGAGTAGAGTCATGCCCTGAGCCGCCCGGCTGCCGCTGCGGTGACATACTACGGGGAGCGGCAGAGCCCACGGACTGTCTCCTGTTCACACAAAGCTGCACCCCCGAGCATCCGGTCGGGCCCTGCATGGTTTCCAACGAGGGGGCCTGCGCCGCACACTATCGATACTCCATCGGCGCATGACATACTGGGAACAATCAAGCCCGTTCGGAAGGAGAGTAACCTGCGACATGAGCGAGATGAACGACTACAGCGGTGAGTTCAAGCCAGACCTGGCGTTCAAGGATTTCTCTCCCGAGTTTCTGGGCAAGCTCATCGAACTCTACGGCAAGCTCTACATCGCCATCGACGGATTCTGGTACCTTGGAGTGAAGGAACACGTCGACAACGAGACAGCTTTGAAGGTCGACCTGTGGGCCTGGGACAAGGCCACGCGATATGAACTGAAGAGGCTGACTGCGCTGGCGGGAATACGGGGAGACGGCATTGACAGCGTCCTCAAGTTGCTCCAGATAGTCCCCTGGATGCAGGTCACCGAGTACAAGACAGAGATGGAGTCGCCGAAGAGAGGTCTGCTCACCGTCACCCGCTGCTCAATACTTGAGGCGCTTGAGCGCGAAGGCCAGGGCCGCGAGAAAGAGATCTGCAGCACCGTCGACGCCGCAGTGCTCCGGAGCTACGCGGCGTTATTCAACCCGAACAACAAAGTCGAACCACAGTTCCACCCACCCCGGGCGGACAGGGAAGGCCTCTGCTGCAAATGGGAGTTCACCCTGAGTTGAGCGATAGCATGCAAGACGACGTTGTGCTGCTCGCCCACGGCAGCGGTGGCACGATGAGCCGCGACCTCGTCGAGAAGCGACTGCTCCCCGGTATCGCCAACCCCATCCTGTCGCGCCTTGACGATTCCGCCGTCATCGAAACCTCGGGCAGGCTCGCCTTCACAACCGACAGCTACACCGTGGACCCGCTGTTCTTCCCCGGGGGTGACATCGGACGGCTGGCGGTCAGCGGGACCGTCAACGACCTCTCCATGGTGGGAGCGACGCCGCTCGGTCTCAGTCTCGCACTCATTGTCGAGGAGGGGTTGCCACTCGGCATCCTGGACCGCGTCATGCGCTCCGTGCAGGACACGTGCGCGCAGGCGCACGTCGACATCGTCACCGGCGACACGAAGGTAGTGCCCCGCGGCACGGCGGACAAGCTGTTCATCAACACGAGCGGCATAGGAATCATCGCTGAGGGGCTCGACATCTCGGGGAGCAATGCGCGCCCGGGAGACAGTATCCTGGTCAGCGGAGCAATCGCGGAGCACGGCGTCGCAATCATGAGTTCACGAGAAGGGCTCGCCTTCTCCTCTGAGATTCTAAGTGACTGCGCTCCACTCAACGGGATGGTCGGCGCCTTGCTGGAAGCAGCGGGCGAGTACGTTCACTCACTCAGAGACCCCACGCGTGGAGGACTGGCCACAACCCTCAACGAGCTGGCCAATCAGTCCGGCACGAGCTTCATTGTCGAGGAGGACTCGATACCACTGAGCGATGAGGTGCGGGCTGCCTGCGAGATGCTCGGGCTCGATCCCCTCTACGTTGCCAACGAGGGCAAGCTCGTTGCAATCGTTCGCCCCGAGGGGGCCGAGGCAGCAATGAGAGCTCTACGGAGTCACCCTCTCGGCTTGCGCGCGGCAATCATCGGCCAGGTCGTCGAAGGAAGACCAGGCAGGGTGATGATGCGCACGCACATTGGCCCAACCCGGCTGGTGGGAATGCTCACGGGCGAACTGCTGCCCCGCATCTGCTAGCCGCTTCAGTCAGGACACCAGGCGGCTGCCGTTTGAGTTTGCCAACAGCTCCTGCGGGCTGCCACTCGAGATGACCTGCCCTTTCTCAAGGAAGTAGCCGCTGTCGGCTATGTGGCTCACGGCCTTGACGTTCTGCTCTACCAGGAGCGTCGTGATGCCGTGGTCGCGCAGCTCGGATATCGCACCCATCACCTTCTTGACCAGTATGGGAGCAAGGCGGAGCGACGGGCAGTCCAGCAGCAGGAGCTTCGGACCTGCCATGAACGCGCGCCCTATGGCGAGCATCTGCTTCTCACCACCGGACAGCGTGCCTGCCGTCTGCTGCAGACGCTCTTCAAGAACGGGGAACAGCTGGAAGACCGTTGCCATGTCAGCCGACAGCCCGTTCGTCCCGCGCCGGTGCCGCCGATAGGCTCCAAGCGCAAGGTTGTCGGCAACACTCATAGACGGAAAGATGAGCCGTTTCTCGTCGACGTACGAGATTCCAAGCTCGACGAGTCGCTCCATCGGCAGGCCGTTCACGACATTTCCCTCGAAGCGGATTATCCCGCTCACCACGGGAAGCAGGCCGCATATTGCCTTCAGTGCAGCACTCTTGCCCGCCCCGTGCGGACCGATGAGTGCAGCTATCTCACCACGGCCGACGGAGAACGACAGCCCCGCAAGCGCGGTGACAAGGCCATACTTGGCCTTGACGTCAATCAGTTCCAGAATCGCGTCATCAGAGCCCATGGTTCACCATTCGCCTGCTAATCGCCCAGGTAGGTCGCAATGACCTGCTCGTTCTCCCGTATCGTATCAGGAGTGCCTTCGGCAAGTTTCTCGCCGTAGTGCAGCACAACGACCCTGTCTGCAACATCCATAACCACGTCCGTCAGATGCTCGACCATAAGGATTGTCATGCCCTCCGACTGAAGGGTCCTGAGCATACGACTGAGACGGTCTATCTCCTCGGTATCCAGACCGCCGTACGGTTCGTCGAGCAGCAACAACGTCGGCCTGCAGAGAAGCGCCCGTGCAAGTCCCACGAGCTTCCGTTCTCCCCAGGACAGCGCCTCAGGCCGTTCGTGAAGCACGCCCGCAAGACCCAGCAGCGAGAGCTGCTGCACTGCTGCATGGCGCATACGGCGCTCTTCATCCACGGCCGTTGCCAGACGCAAGCTTGTGTCGATGAGACCAGCATCGGTCCACACGTGAGCGCCCGTCATGACGTTGTCCAGCACAGTCATGTTATCGAAGAGCTGGATGTCCTGGAACAGTTGCGTCGCACCCAGCGTGGCGATTCGGTGCGCGGGCATCCTGTCTACCCTGAGTCCGTCGAACCAGATTTCGCCACTCGTCGGCCGCAGAAGTCCGCTGGTCATTCGAAGCAACGTCGTCTTTCCGGCGCCGTTCGGCCCGATGATACACAGTATCTCGCCACGCTCTACGGAGAAGCTCACGTTGTTCACGGCCACAAGCTCTCCATACGAGACGGAGACACCACGGTATTCGACAAGCGGCCCTCGCCCGCTGCGGGAGACAGCGGTTACCGAGTGCATTTCCTTTCGTGCACTCACAGGCGCCGCCCCCTTCGCCATTCATCCACACGAACAGGGAGAGAACACAGTCCCGAAGGCAAGAACAGGAGGCTGACGACAAGCACAACGCCGTAGGCCACCAGTTCGTACGCGCCGGTTGGCCCACCAAGCACTATGGGCGCCACCTCACGCAGGAGTTCGGCCACGCCTACGAGAAGCGCCGAGCCTACGATGGCCCCCCAGGGGCTTGTGACACCTCCGACGATGACCATGATGGCCACGAGAACCGATGTCTGGACGTTGAACGTGTGCGGCTCTATCACGCCTGTGTAGTGAGCATATACGCTGCCGGCAACGCCGGCGAATACAGCCGCAACCACATATGCGACAACCTTGAAGTGCATGACGTCGACGCCCAACACCTGGGCGGTATCCTCACTCCCTCCACCAAGGATATTGACCGACTTGAGCGCTCGTCCGACTCGCGAAGCCGCAATATTGGCGGTGAGGATGAGGCAGAGAACCGTCAGCAACCACACGGCATAGAACACAAATGCCGTATACGGCATAGCTTCGGGGTGAGGCAGACGCGGAATCTGCACGAGTCCGGTTGCTCCACCGGTCAGGCCTGAGACGCTGACCACAAGATAGAAGAAGACGAGGTTGACCGTGAGCGTAACACCGGCAACTATGATGCCCTTGAGCCTGAGGATGGCACGGCCAATCGGCGCTGCGAGCAGTCCGCTCGCCGCCGCAGCGAGCGGCATCGCCAGCCACGGTGAGATGCCCAGCCGCAGACAGAGTAGCGCGGACACATAGGCCCCCGTACCGTAGTAGATACCCTGCCCGAGAGACACCTGGCCTGCCAGTCCCGTCAGCAATATGAGCCCCATGGCAACAACTGCGTGCAATCCAACCTTGATGAGCACACTCAGCAGATAGGAATTGCCCAGGAGCGGCAGTACTGCCACGACGGCCAACAGTACCAGCGCCATCCGCGGCACACGCGGCATGGGCACCAGGCGGGATGCACGCGCCCTTGCCCTATCGACAATTGGGTTCAACCCGCTCCACCTCGAGACGGCAACAGGCCCTGCGGGCGGGCAAGGAACACCACGAGCAACAGACCCAGCGCAATAGCGTCGTGATACCCCGTGGGCATCAGTCCCGCAGAGAGCGCCTCCGCGAATCCGACCAGAAGGCCACCCAGGATGACGCCTTCGGCTCGGTTCAGGCCACCCAGGAAGGCAGCCAGCAGACCCTTGATGGTCAGCGGGATACCAACGTTGTAGGCGGTCATGGTAAGGGGAGTGATGGTGGCGCCGGCGACGGCTCCAAGCCCTGCCGCCATGACGAAAGAGAGCAGGGCCATCTTCTCGATACTTATGCCGACGGAGCGTGCGCCCAGCGGCTCATCTGCGCACGCTCGCAGCGCCTTGCCGACCATTGTGCGGCCGAAGAAGAAGAACAGGCCAACCACCATGAGCACAGTCATGCCGACCACCCAGGGTGCCTGTCCGAATATGGTCGCGCCCCATAGGTGGATACTCGAGCTGCCAAGGAAGTTCTCCAGCGAGCGGTACTCCCAGCCCCATACAAGTAGAGTGATGCCCTCAATGGCGTACGCGAAGCCAACGGTTAGAAACGCAAGCGTCGAGCCCGAGGCATTCCTCGCGGGCCGGATAACGAGCAGGTACAGAGCAGCGCCAGCGATAATCGTAACCACTACCGACAGGATTATGGCGCCCGCTAGAGGGACGCCCATGGCGGAGAAACTCACTGTGAGCATGCCGCCGAGCATCACGAACTCGCCCTGGGCGAGGTTGAGTACGCGGGTCACGCCGTAGACAACAAACAGGCCCAGCCCGAGTGCAGCATAGATGCACCCGAGCGTGAGCCCGCTTATCAACGATTGCAGGACGGTCGCGGCTTCCAAGAAGATCCGATCTACCTAGTCGTAATGAGTCCTGACGAGTATCTTCTCACCGTCCTTGAAACTGACAAGTACCTCCTTGGGGACTGTCCTGCCATAGTGGTCATCCGGCGACATTGTGTAAGTCCCGATTATCACGCTGAGGTTCTCCGTTTCCTCATAGGCATCCCTCAACTGGCTTCGCCCCTTGGTGAGGTCACCGAGGTCAGGATCAGCACGCTCAAGTCCGTCGGCAATGAACCATATGAACGAAGCACCAATTGCCTCGTAGATGCCGGGGATGCGGCCATACTCCGCGTTGAAGTCCTCTTCAAACTGGCGGCACATTGCCTTGTCCTCGTCGCTGTCGGACAGCTGCTGCCAGATTGTAGGCTTGTTGTCGAGACACGCGGGTGAAGGCTCCATCTCGTAGAACTCCGCAAACGCCTCATAGTACCTGAGCGAGGACTGTGCAGGTGTGGTGGCTATCGGAATCATGATGTCCATCTCGCGCGCCTGCTTGATGGCCAACGCGCCGGCAGGTCCACTGCCCCAGATGAACATGGATTCGGCGCCGGACGACCTGATATTGGCCAACTGAGGGGTCATATCAGTCGCCGCGGGGTCAAAGTGCTGGGTCTCGACGATCTCCATGTTCATGTCCGGCGCAACAATGTTCAGATAGTGCTCCCCACCTTCGCCGTAGCCGCTGTTCTCAATCATGGCGGCAATCGTAGTAGCGCCCATGTCGTCTCTCAGATACCTGAGTGGCAGCGGAATGTAGTCCGCCTCGCACGACGAAGGCTTGAACGTCCAATCACCCAGCTGGTCCATTACCAGCCCCGTTCCGGAGATGATGAGGCCGGGTGTCTCATTATCGTTGAGCACCGAAATGACCGAGTGAGAGAGCGCCGTGGCCGTTGCCGAGGCCAGTGTAAGCACACCTTCAACCTCGATCAGCTTCTGCGCCCCGAGCGCGCTATCCGTTGATGTTCCCTTGTCATCAAGCAGCACCAATTCGATCTGTTTCCCGTTGATGCCCCCGGCATCATTGATTTGCTTCACAGCCAACTGTGCTCCTTCAGTCGAGGCCAGACCAAGAGCCGCGTACGGTCCGGTCTGGGACGCCAGGTATCCGACCTTGTATGTATCTCCACCACCACTTGCACAGCCGGCAGCGCCAACCACCAGCAGTGCGACACAACAGAATACCAATGCCAGTTTTCGCATAATAGCCCTCCGTTTTCTCCTACTGGGTCAGTTCACGTCCAAAGCTGCGTTCTACCACCTACAAACGCCCCCCGGCATCACAACCGGACTTGCGACTCGTGAGACACCGGCAGCAACACACCCTTGCTTAGAGACTGTAGAAGCCGAATGTCACAAAGCCCATGCCATTCTGTATTGCGGTGACCGCGCGACCATGCGAAATCACGAGGCTGTCCACGTCGACCTTATCCTCGAGAAGTCGCTTGAGATATTCGGCGTCCTCTTGAGCCCTGATGTGAACGATTGCCCCCACCAGCTTCCCGGTTCCAACCTTGTCGGCCGCGATAGTAGCCATCTTGTTGATGAGCTGCCTCTTGGTTCGTCCACGAACAACGAGCTGGACCGTACCGTCGGTCGAGTGGTCCACCTCGATCATTGCCTTGAACCCTGCGGCGCTGCGCTCCTCGGACTCAGCCCACGGCTTGGCCTTGAACACGCGGCCGCCTTTGTCGCGATAGAACAGGGTTTCGAAGCAGTACAGCGAGCACATCGCGTCGCGTAGCTCGTAGGTCCTTCTCACCACTTCGTCGAAGTCGGCCCCGTCCATGGCGAGTCTCGCCGCCTCAAGCGCAATCGGCATTTCCCCCGCCTCCACCGTCTCCGAGTCGACGGCCTCGATCCG
>CAZQML010000222.1:0-7666 GCA_964594245.1 uncultured Dehalococcoidales bacterium
GTCTACGAGGCGTGCCGCGACGCCATACTCGAGGCAAAGAACGCCCCGCGCGGCTTCATGCTTATGTCCGGTTGCGAGCTGCCGCCGATGTCTCCCTTCTTCAATGTCTACATGATGAAGAAGGCCATCGAGGATTTCGGCGGCTACGGCTAGCGTGTTGCCCCATCACAGCCCAGCAGCATGCCCGGGAACTCGAAGGTCCTTGAGACTCCGTGTAGACTACGGCAGGAACCCTGCAGGAGGTTAGCCATGGGTATCGGCAACGACCGCGTCAGCATGCTTCTGAAGGGGGAGCGGGTGGACATGGTCCCCGTCTTCCCGCTCGGAATCAGGGCCTTCGCCGCACTCGGCGCAGGCTATACGATTGGGGACGCGTACTCGGACGGCGAGAAGAGCTGCCGCTCGGAACTCTGGGCGCAGGAGCAGTATGGCTTCGACGGCTTCCCGAACTTCGCATATGGCACCTTCGGGGCATGGGAGTTCGGCGGCGAGATACGGTTCCCGGAAGGGGAGTTCCAGCAGGCGCCGATGGCAGTGCGCTACCCTGTCGTCTCAGAAGAGGATATCTCCACTCTGCGCTTGCCCGACGACATAGCAACCGCGGGGGGAATCCCGATAGGTCTGGCACATTCGCGTACTTCGGCAGCGGTCGGCGCCACTGTCATCACACCACTCAGCGGCGTCTTCACCACCGGGTGCAATCTCTGCGGCGTGCAGAAGATGGCACGCTTGATGATGAAGAAGCCGGCTCTTGCGCACAGTCTCATGGAACTGGCGAGGGACCTCCTCATCGGCGTGACGCGGTTGTGGGTGGACACGTTCGGTAACGACATCCTCATGTACAACGCAGAGCCATCCGCTGCCAATCAGGTCATCTCGGCACGTCACTTCGAGGAGTTCGTGCTGCCCTATACGATTGAGGTCCACAATGCCGCACTTCGAATGGGCATCAAGCACATCATGACGCACATCTGCGGCGACCAGAATTTGAATCTCGACTACTGGGCTCGGATACCGATGGGTGACCCCGGGCTGGCCTCGTTCGGGCATGAGGTAGACCTTCACACCGCCATTGACAAGCTCGGCGAGTCATGCATAATCATGGGAAACGTGGAACCTGCCCTCATCCAGAACGGCCACCCTCACGACCTGTATGACGCCTGCGGGGCCGCCATCAAGGCAGGGAAGGATGCCCCGAGGGGGTTCGTGCTCATGTCAGGCTGCGGCTTTCCTCCCTGGACTCCCCCCTTCAACCTCTTCACGATGGTGAAGGCCGCGAGGGAGATGGGAAGACTGTGACAGCGGTGGAGGTCAACTGCGGCATCTGCGGCCATCACGCCATCGTCGAGGTCTCCAGGGAGTCGAAGACACACGTGCGCATCAGCGTGCAAACCGACTGTGAAATGCTCAGCAGTGCGGTTGAGAAGATGGACGGGGCAGACTGGCGCAAGGCCCTCAGCCCGGGCAATCCGGAATCCGTGCACGCGGTGATGTTCCAGGTCATCAAGCACGCCGGCTGTCCCGCACCTGCGGCAGTGGCCAAGGCCATGGAAGTGGAGGTGGGCGTCGCGTTGGCAAGGGACGTCAGCATCTGCTTCCAGCCCCGACGCGAGTAAGGGCCGGCGGCTCGTCGTGCCCTCTCCGAGCCTTCGGGCGCCTCTCCCGGACCGGTTATCCGGGTTCCTCGTCCACCGGCGGAGCGGGAGGGACGGATTCTGAAGGCTTCTCGAACTCGTCACGAGCTATTGCGACGAGTATGACAGCAAGCGCACCGAGGAAGAAGGGTGGCGGTATCAGCGCGGCGCAGATGGCTCCCGCCAGCGCAAGACCCCATTTCTGCCTCCTCAAGGCGAAGACGCCTCCCAGGATGGCAACCAGCCCCAGGGCTATTCCAAGCGGTGAGAGCCTGTTCAGTATGAGGGTTTGAAAGGGAGTGACTCGTATCCACGCGGGAGGGTAGGCCGAGGTCACGACCGTGAGAATCGCACCGGCCATGACGCCCCACGCGCCTGCAATGATGCTCACTATGCCGGCGGCTGTTGCCTTCCACTGCTTCTGCATGGCCACCCCCTTATGATACGTGCAGGGATTATACAGGACGCACCGGCAGCAGACAGGCAGCTGTACGGGGAAAGCCCTCGACGCAGGTCTGTGCCGGGAACTAGCCTCTGACCAGGACCTTGCCCTGGACTATCTTCTTTGCAGGGCGGCCGCGGACCATCGCGTCGCGGGCGAACTGCTGCCCGCAAGAAGGACACGCGAGAGAGCCGTCGGTATAGTCCTTGAGAATCCGGTCGACGTAGCACTTCACGAGGTGGCCAGGACCGGCCTTGTAGTAGTGGTAGAGCTGCGTGCCGCAACCCGCGCAGTAGACATCGATGGTCCTACCCATCGGGCGCGGCTGCTCCAAACTGCTGTTCTCTGAGTTGTCGCTTGAGCATCTTGCCCGAGGCAGTCTTGGGGATATCCTCGACGATGTCGAGCTGCCTGGGATACTTGTAGGCTGCCATGCTGTGCCGGCAGAACTCGATGAGCTCAGCAGGCGTAGTGGCCTCGCGGCCGCGCTTGAGCGTCACGAACGCCTTGACCGTCTCTCCGCGATACGAATCTGGGACCCCGACAACGCAGGCGGCGCTGACAGCGGGATGCTGATAGAGCACGTCCTCCACCTCGCGGGGCCAGACCTTGAAGCCCGACACGTTGATGAGGTCCTTCTTCCTGTCGATGAGATAGAACCAGCCGTCTTCATCCATCTTGCCGACATCTCCGGTGTAGAGCCAGCCGTCCCTGATGGCCTTCGCCGACTCCTCCGGGTTCTGCCAGTAGCCGGGCACGATACTCGGCCCCTTGAGGATAATCTCGCCGGTCTGGCCCGGCGGCACGTCAATCCCGGTCTCGATATCCACCACCTTCGCAGTGGAGCCGGGAGGCGGGAAGCCGAGAGCGAGCGCACCGCTCTCCGGGTCCACTGGTCCCTTCGCCCCTCTCGGCGTGATGATGCCGGGTGAAGTCGTCTCCGTGAGGCCATAGGAGTTATGCAGGTAGTGTCCTGTGACCTGTTCGAACTCGCGGGCCACACTGGGGGCGACGGGGGCGCCACCGCTCAGCGGCTTTATGAGGGAACTGAGGTCACGGACATGGATGTCCGGATGGTTGAGCAGCGCGATGTATGCGGTGAGCGGTCCATTCGAGTAGGTGGCATGCCACTTCTCGATGAGCCGCAGAATCTCGCCCGCTTCGAAGCGGAAGCCCGCAATCACGGGGGCGCCGACGAGCATCGCCACAGCCAGGAGGCAACTGGACCCCGTCACATGGATGAACGGCGCCATCGCGAGGACACGGTCGTCCGAGCTCACGTTGTGCGCCATCGCGAAGGCTCGACAGGCGTAGGACAGGTTCCCGTGCGTGTTCATCGCGCCCTTGGGTGGGCCGGTCGTGCCGGACGTGTAGGTGATATAGGCAATATCCTCGGGTACGATGCCGGCCGGCGGAACGGACACGCCTTCGTAGTCATGCAGAATGGCTGCCAGTTCCTTAGCACTCTCGACAGCAATGCGCCGGGAATCCTTGCACACAGACGGCACCACGGCGGACGGGTCGAGATAGTCGAGTTCGGACGCGGTAATCAGGCTGGTGACATCCATGCCCCGGATGGCCTTCTTCGCCTCCTCGCCGCACGACTCCATGGTGATGAAGACCTTAGCGCCGGAGTCCCTGCAATAGAAAGACAGCTCCCTCTCCTTGTACATGGGATTGAGCGGCACGACGGTAGCGCCCGCCTTCCAGCACGCGAAGACCGCGATGAGAAAAGCGGGGATGTTCTGCAGCTGCACGATGACGCGGTCGCCCCTGCTCACGCCCATCGCGGCGAGGGCTGCGGCAAGGCTGCTGGACGCGCTGTCGACCTCGCGAAAGGTCAGCGTGACGTCAAAATAGTGGATGGCCGGGCCGTCAGGGTTGCGCGCGACGCTGTGCTCGAAGTCCGCGAGGCCCGTGGTGCGGGGCGGCACGTAGTCGGCCGGATATCCGTCAGGGTGCAGCTTCAGCCAGACTCTCGGTTCGCCGTTTGCCGCCATGCGGGCCTACCTATCGCGGGACGAGACAGTCCCGCACGAAGAGTGGAGCGATTGTACCACGATGAAATCGACCTGAGGCGATGAGGGAGGCCGGTATCACGAAGGGCTAGGGGACACGGACCGGAGTACGGAGAGGCGCACGCAAGCTCTCCGAAAAGACATATCCGAACTGGACAGCGACTCCACGTTAGTTGTATCGTGGGAGACAGGAGGCAAGCTGATGCGTTACTGGGTACTGGAGAGCGCGGCCGGCAACTACTCGCAGGTCCACAGGGCGGAGTGCGAGCGCTGCCAGGGCGGGCAGAAGGTCCAGCAGGGAAGCTGGGCGGGCTTCGACGACTACACGCAGGCGATGGAGCACGCCGCGGCAACCGAGCGGCCGGTGCTGCAATGTACGCTGTGCCACCCGGAACGCTACGCGTAGCCGGCCCGATGCGGTTGGTTCAACACGACCGTCGGGACCACTCTGCGTAGATGAAGACACGACTCTCGAGGAGCATGACTACCTGGAGGCACTGGCGAAGTCAACAAGCTACACATCACGCATTGTGCGACAATTCCGGTGTTCGAGCGTTTACGAGAGTGAAACCCCCACTGTACGGAGGTCAGAAGATGAAACACGGAATACTGCGAGTTGCGATACTGATTGCGTGTGCGACCCTGCTGGCGACAGCCGGCTGTATCCCCGGCCTTCCAGACATTCCGGGGCTTCCCGGAGGGGAGGAACCCGAGGAACCGGAGATTGAACCCCCGCTGAAGGGCACGTCGTGGGTACTGGAGGCATACGGTGAGCCAGGGAACCTGACTCCCGCACTCGCGGGCACAGACGTGACGCTGGAGTTCCTCGCAATTGAACTGAATGGCAATGCCGGCTGCAACTCCTACTTCGGTTCCTACACGTCCAAGACGGACGGCTCGCTCGAGGTCAACGACCTCGCCAACACGGAGATGGCCTGCATGGAGCCTGGAGTGATGGACCAGGAGACGGAGTATCTCACGACCCTGCGGCAGGCCGAGAACTACGTGGTTGTGGGAGCCACGCTGCGCATCATCGGCGGAGGGAAGCTGCTGGTGCTGGCGCAGAGCGAAGGGACGCCGGGCCCTGCGGAGGAACCGCCTGAGGAGGAGCCGCCCACGGAGGAGTCTCCCGTTGAGCAACCACCCCTGAAGAATACTTCATGGGTGCTCGATACGTACGGCGCGCCCGGCCACCTGACGCCGGCCATTCCCGGCAAGAAACCAACGATTGACTTCGCCACCGGCGAGCTGAACGGCTCGGCCGGCTGCAACTCCTACTTCGGCTCCTACACATCTGATTCCGACGGCTCACTTGAGATAAGCGACCTTGGCAACACGGATATGTTCTGCGTCGAGGAGGACGTCAGGGAGCAGGAGCGAGCCTTCCTCGAAGCACTCGCCGATGCGAACGAGTACGAAGTGGTTGGCGGAAAGCTGCGCATCGAAGGCGGTGGGAAGGTGCTGCTGCTGGTTGAGAGCGAGGAAGAGCCCGCCCCCGTGGAACAGCCACCGCTGAAGAACACCTCGTGGCAGTTGGATGCATACGGAACGCCCGGCCATCTGACGGCCGCCATCCCAGGCAAAGAGCCAACGTTGACCTTCAAGACTGGCGACGTGAACGGCTCGGGTGGCTGCAACTCCTTCTTCGGCACGTACACATCGGACACCGAAGGCACTCTTGAGATAACCGGCCTCGGCAGCACGATGATATTATGTACGAATGTGAACGTCATGAACCAGGAGCATTCCTTCCTCGATGCGCTCGGGGACGCAGAGACCTACGAGGTGGTTGGAGAGGACCTGCGCATCGAAGGCGGTGGGAAGGTGCTGCTGCTGGTTGAGAGCGAGGAAGAGCCCGCCCCCGTGGAACAGCCACCGCTGAAGAACACCTCGTGGCAATTGGAGGCATACGGAACGCCCGGCCATCTGACGGCTGCCATCCCCGGCAAAGAGCCAACGTTGGCCTTTACGACAGGCGACGTGAACGGCTCGGGCGGCTGCAACTCCTTCTTCGGCACGTACACATCGGATACTGACGGTTCGCTTGAGATGAGTGGCATCAGCAGCACGATGATGTTATGTATGGATGTTAACGTCAGGAACCAGGAGCATGCCTTCCTCGAGGCGCTGCAACTGGCCGAAACATACGAAGTAGTTGGAGGGAAGCTGCGCCTCACCGGAGGTGGAAAGCTGATGGTCTTCGAGTAGAGCTAGACGCTCCACATTGCGGGTCGCCAGTCGCCACGCGAAGCGCGTGTTTCAGGGGCAGGTTCTACCTGCCCCTGTTCGGTAGGGGCCGGGCATGCCCGGCCCGTCGCCCTGTACCGTGAAGCGGTCGGCATCCGACTTCTGCATTGCGACCCCACACCATGCAGGGCCCGAGGCTCGTGGCCTGCGCGCGGCGCAGCACTATGCGCTATCATCAAGGATACCGTTCCCGTCGAGGGAGGACCGCGATGCCGCGCACATGGATGCCAACCGTAGTGGTTCTGGGCCTTGCCCTGCTCACCCTGCCCGGGTGCGCTGCAGCGGGCTCGGAGCTTGCCGGCACGACGTGGGTGCTGGTCCAGGAGGAGCAGAGCGAGTCATCCCTGCTTGGAGACGCAGAGATAACGCTGGAGTTCTACCCAGGAGAGGGCGTAGTCCGCGGCTCCTACGGCTACAACAAGTACGAGGGCAGCTACGAGGTCGACGGCGACTCACTCGCCATCACAGACCTATGCTTCACCACGATGGCCTGCCAGGCGGAGGGCGCAATGGACGAGGAGCAGCAGCACCTCTTCGCGCTCATGGAGGCAGAGAGCTACGTCATCAAGGGAGACACGCTGACCATCAACGCCGGCGACGATGTGCTGGAGTTCCATCGGACCCAACAAGCCGTCTCATGATCTCAATATTCACCTGGACTGCCCGTTCGCTCCTCAGCACACCGGAGAGCATGGCAACCCCCTGCTCCGTGAAGACATAGGGCAGGCTTCGGCGTCCACCCCACTGTCTTGAAATCACAGATTGTGATTTCAAGAGGTCCAGTTCTTCCTGCGTAGGCTGGTACATGCAGGGGGCGGAGAGCGGCTACACGGTCATCTACGCCGTCGACACCGACGACACGGGACAACAGGACATGAGCAAGATGAGGCTCGGACTGGTGCTGAGCCTGCTCACCGACAACACGTATTTCGCCCACGATTTCGGCCCCCGGGACCACGGCCAGGCGTGGTGGTTCGATGAGTACGATGTGGAATTGGGAGAGCCTCTCAGTCCCTACTACCAGGAAGGCGAGGCCTACTACCGTGAGTTCGAGAAGGGTGTCGTCGTTGCAGCTCCCTACTCAGGGACAACCGTCACTCTGGACACGCCGCACACGGACGTCACTTCGGGCGACACGGCCACTGAGTTTCAGGTCCAGTCGGGTGATGCCCGCATCTACGTCAGAGCGGGCTGAGAAATGCGGGACACCCCGGATAGTTCGGCGTTCGTCGCTCTCAAGGAGAGACAAACTGGTCGCCTTCTGAGACCGAACAAGCTAGGGCGCAAGCCAGAGAAGACCGCCCAAGGTCGGTGAATTCGCAGCT
>CAZQML010000223.1:0-5416 GCA_964594245.1 uncultured Dehalococcoidales bacterium
GAACACTACCTCACCCCACTCCTGGAGCTGTCGTCCAGTGGATACCACCTCCTTGACCCGGTTCATCCCCACACCGGACCGCGCGAGAGGCGCTGGATGATTCAGAACAACCTGGGCACGAGAGGCGTGGGATAAAGCAACTGAGGTTCCGGCTCCGTGAAGCAGCCCGGGAGCAAGGCGTCCCGCAGGAAGTCATCGAGAAGGACTACGCCGTCGGCTACATCCTCGCCGGTATTTCCACACAGGAGGAACTCGAAGGGTCTCTGGTTCTCAAGGGAGGAACTGCGCTCAAGAAGCTGTATTTCGGAGAATACCGCTTCTCGGAGGACCTCGACTTCTCCGCAAGAGGCGCTCCCGCAGGAGAACAACTCGAAGACTCTCTCGGCAACGCGGTGGGGGAAGCACGGCGATTGCTTTCCGTTCATGGCCCCTTCGTTCTGCAGGTCGAACGCTACCTGGAGCGGGAGCCACATCCGCACGGCCAGGACGCCTTCACTATCCGGGTGCAGTTCCCGTGGCACAGGGAGGCACTCTGCCGGCTCAAGGTGGAGGTCTCCCACGATGAACCCATCCTCATGGAGCCGCAGTTGCGGAATCTGCTTCACGGCTACGCTGAGCAATTGGACTATCAGGTGCAGTGCTATCCGCTCGAGGAGTTGGTCGCCGAGAAGCTTCGCACACTCCTGCAGACCCATCAGAAGCTCGTGACCCGGGGATGGAATTGGCCACGCGCCCGTGACTACTACGACCTGTGGCGCATCTTTGGGGACTACGGAGGGCAACTGCAGAAAGCTACGATCATCGACCTTCTGAACCGGAAGGCCGCTCACCGCGCTGTCTCGTGGCACGACGTGGATGACTTCTTCACGGAGGAACTGGTCTCCGAGGCAACACGGACATGGGACACCAGCCTCGGTCCATTCGTTGCCGACCTGCCGGAGTCCGGCGTAGTCCTCAAGCAGCTTCGTGCCTCGCTCTCCAGCCTGCTGTCATAGCCGCCGCATTGCCGGCGCCCCGAGACAACGTTGGCACACCCGCGACGCCACTCAGACTGTCTGACGTCATGCGCGCCTGGCCTCGCTCACCCACCACTCCCACACCCCGGCACTCTTTGCGACAGGTGTAGAATCAGCTCGGACCAACAGATGGGAGCCATGTATGAACAGACAGGGCTTGCTGGCAGCTCTCGGTAGCCTTGCCAGCATATCAGTGGTGGCCGTGGCTGCAGTTTCATATGTGCTCTACGATGTCCGATTCATCGGACCCGTCATGATTCTGCTGGGCCTCATCCCCTGGATTCCTATCAGGCTGTCCGGCCGGAGCATACGGTCGACGGGGGCCGACATCGTCTTCGGCGCGGTGGACACGGGCTTCCTGGCCGTGGCGGCACTCATCGGCGCGGAGTTGGCCGGTGTCCTCGGGGCCATCATCGGAGGGCTGGTGGGCGACTCAATCACGGACGGCTTCGCGGGCATATTCGAGGGACAGGCATCAGAATACCTGCGCCGTCACGGCATCGAGGAGGCGCGCACACCGTTGAGTTCATCGATGGGCAAGATGTCGGGCTGCCTCATGGGCGCGGGCTTCGCTCTGACCATCGCGTGGAGCATTGCCGGGATAGCGTTGCCATAGGAGGCGATGTCCGGCCGGAACATGACACGATGCCCTGCAAGCGGGGCAAGAAGCGGTTCGTGCCGATGAAGCCGTGAATTGCGCCTGCCGAAGCAACCATGCTCGCCCTTCCACTCCAACGGTACCATCCAGGACATGGGGAGTCCATGCCGCATTTACTTGACAATGACGCCGCTAATCCATAGGATTGCTATGGGTTCACACATCAGATGTCAAGGGCGAATCAATGAAGCACGAAGAGTTCTTCCGGACACATCCCGTCTTCACAAGCGCCGACCTTGAAGCTTACCTCACCTCCACAGGGACGGTGGGGGCAAGGACGCAAGAGGCCCTGCTGGCCTATCACAAGAAGGCGGGGCACCTCATTCTGCTTCGGCGCGGGCTATATGCGGTTGTCCCACAGGGAGCCAATCCGGCCAGATTCTCAGTCGACCCGTATCTCGTAGCTACCCGGCTTGCAGACAACGCGGTGCTGGCATACCACACGGCACTGGAGTTCCACGGTCGTGCCTATTCTGTTTACAATCAGTTCACCTATGTGGCTTCGCAGCCTACGACCCCACTCACAATCAGCTCGCAGTCTTTCCGCGGTGTCAGACCTCCCCGGACTCTTCTCAGCGCGGGACAGCAGACATTCGGGGTCGTCACAGCGGACCGCGCTGGTATGTACCTCCGTGTCACCAGCTTCGAGCGGACACTCGTCGATGTCCTTGACCGCCCTGACCTGACCGGGAGCTGGGAGGAAATATGGCGCTCCCTGGAGATGGTCGAGTTCTTCAATCTGGACAGGGTCATCGAATACCTGGTTCTGCTCAACAACGCGACCACTGCCGCGAAGGTTGGCTTCTTCCTCGAGCAACACAGCGAAGCACTCACGGTTGATGAGCACCACCTCAGGAGCATCGAGAGCCTCGGACCACGGCAGCCTCACTACCTGGACCGCGGCAAGCGCGAGTCTGGACGGCTCATTCCCCGCTGGAACCTGGTAGTGCCGCCAGAGGTGCTCTCCCGCTCTTGGGGGGAGGTCCTATGAGACTTTCGGCTGAGAGGCTCGCGGTTGAGGCGAACTCCACGGGTTTCCCACCAGCCCTGCTGGAGAAGGTCGCACACTTGCTGAGCCTTCTGGACGCATTTCGGGAGCACCCACCCCTAGTGAACAAACTCGTCCTCAAGGGTGGAACCGCCCTGAATCTCTTCACATTCCCGGTTCCCAGGCTCTCGGTGGACATCGATGTGAACTACGTTGGTGCGGAGGCAAGGCGCGACATGCTGGCGGAGCGTCCTGCAATCGAGAAGGCACTGCAGTCTGTCTTCTCCAGGGAGGAGTTCAACGTCACGAGAATTCCGCAAGAACACGCAGGTGGCAAGTGGCGGTTGACGTACAGGAGTGTTCTCGGTGGCAACAGCCCTCTCGAAGTGGATCTCAACTACATGTTCCGAATGCCGCTGTGGCCCATCAGCGTTCTCGATTCCCACCCGGTAGGCGCATGGCGGGCCACCAGCATACCGGTACTCGACATCCACGAACTCGCGGCGGGAAAGCTGGCCGCGTTGCTGTCGCGAAAGCAGGCGAGGGACCTGTTCGACAGCCACAGGCTGTTGAGGTCGGCCCATCTCGAACGTGAGCGCTTGCGCCTTGCCTTTGTTGTCTACGGTGCGATGAACCGGAAGGACTGGAGGACAGTGACGGTTGGCGACGTGGGTTCTCATGCAGCAGAGCTCGGCCAATACCTGCTGCCCACGCTCAACGTGCGAGAGCGTCGCGACGATGAATCGCCCACAGTATACGGTGACAGGCTGGTCAGGGAGTGTCGCGAGGCACTGTCCGCCATACTGCCGCTGACAGAGAACGAACGTGCGTTCCTCGACCTGCTGCTCGACCATGGCGAGATCGACCCTTCGCTCCTCACCAGCGACACATTGCTGCAGGACCGAATCCGGCGACAGCCTCTCCTGGAATGGAAGGCTCAGAACGTCCGGCGGCATCGCGCCGCATCCTGACCCAACGCATTGCCCGGCCAGCCCGTACCTCGCGTCATCCACTATCTGTAGATGCGATGGAATACGTCGTCCATGGGGTAGTGGTGCCTTTCACTGGCGTGTTTCCCTGTGGGGCATCGTGTGACCACAGAGCGACGGGCGCGGCATGCCGCGCCCCTACATGGGAATGCACAACCCAGCTATCCTCCGGCAATCCCGTAGGCCCGTGGCAGGTCTCTGTTCCTGACCGGAGAGAGAAGGCCTGATGTCTCCCGTAAGGGAGATGTGCTGCCTCGCCCGTCCTCTCGACGTCATTCAACTGCGACGCCACACCGATTGCCTGACGTCATGCAGGCCTGGCATCCCTAGTCCGTCAGGCGGTCGCTCAATCCGGCCGGAGAGACTATCGGAATGCCCTCGTACTCGCCCAGAGGCAGAAGATGTCTCGTATCCCCGGATACGATGAAATCAGCCCGCGCCTCGACGGCGCACTCCAGGACACGATTGTCGTCCGGGTCCGCCTCGATGACATTCACCGTGGTTGCGGGAACCACCACCATTGCAAACGAACGCAACTCTTCTACGATGGCCACGACCTGCCGGCTTTCCATGCCGAACTTCCTGCGCAGGACGCCTGATAACTCGACGAGAACTGCATCTGAGGTCACGAGTTGGGTCTGCCCGCTGCGACACAGGTTGATGATGGCTTCAGGCGTTCCGCCGAAGAGCACGGCGGAGATGAGGACGTTCGTGTCCAGCACGAGGAGCGCCGGGGCGCTCACCGATGTTCCTGCCTGTATTCGTGGACGATACGCTCAACGTCTGCCTCCGAACGAACCCACGCGCGCTTCGCGCTCTCGGAACCCCAACGGCGGATCTGGCTCCATCGTGTCTCGGAAGCCACGTATTGCTTCAGTGCCTCACGCAAAATCTGGCTGCGGGAAGAGCCTCGCTCGTTAGCGAGGCGGTCGACGTCCTCATAGAGCCCCTCGTCCAGAGACATGTTGACTATCCTCGTAGACCTGCCCACGCTGCGCCCCCGTAAAGTCTTTTCTTTACTGCAGTCAGTCTAGCATGGATGAGCGGCATCCACAAGCCGGGCGGATGCTCATGCCTTCTCGGCGATGACGAGGTGTTCAAGCCCCAGCGGGTGCTCAAACCAGAGCTTGCGCTGCAGCGGCACAAACGCGCCTGGTGTCAAATAGGGCGACAGCAGTCCCCAGGTCCGCCGTCGTATCACCCGCAACCCCGCGCTCTCAACAGCCATCGTAAGCTGCTTCGCGCTGAAGTATGGCTCCGGCAGGTCCTCCGCGCCCAGCAGCACGAAGCCCTGGTTGACCGGATTCCATTTGTTCAGGTCGGACACAACCACGTAGCGCCGGGAGACCCTTGCCATTTCCCTCAGCGCTCCTGCGACGTCGACGATGTGATGCAGCACGTGGTGAGCCACCACGACGTCGAAGCTGGCATCCGCGAAACCAAGCCGGGTGGCATCCATGAGCGAGACCGTACGGACCGGATTCAGGCGCAGATTCCCGGGTGAACGGTCGATTCCGTGGACCTTGCACCGGCGGGCGAGTTGAAACGTGGTGATGCCCCAGCCGCAGCCGACATCGAGCACGGTCGTGTCGGCCGTCAGAGGCACGTCCTGCCTCACCATCTCGATGAAGTGCTCTGTGTCGGCTGAGATTGACGGCCGGTCATGCGTATACGCGGCCCACCGCTCTTCCGTATCGTAGATGCTCTCGCGCTCAATCACGGTGGGACTACTTGTATCACAGGAGAAGGGTGTTCCGCGACCCGC
>CAZQML010000224.1:0-6000 GCA_964594245.1 uncultured Dehalococcoidales bacterium
CCGGGGATTGTCGGCCAGTCGATGGCGATGCCTGACATTCACTGGGGCTACGGCTTTCCCATCGGCGGAGTCGCAGCGACAACTGTCCAGGAAGGCGTCGTCTCTCCTGGCGGCGTTGGCTATGACATCAACTGTGGAGTCAGGCTACTGCGCAGCGACCTGATGGAATCCGACGTCCTGCCACGACTGTCACAGCTCCTGGAAAAGCTCTTCCACAACATTCCGTCTGGGGTCGGGTCCAGGGGCAGAATCAAGCCCTCACAGCGGGACATCTCCCTGCTCCTCGCCGAAGGCGCAGCCTGGGCAGTGAAGCACGGCTTCGGCAGCCAGGACGACCTTGACGCGACCGAGGACGGTGGCTGCATCTCTGGAGCTGATCCTTCTGCCGTGAGCGAGCGCGCGCTGGCGCGTGGATTGCCGCAGGTTGGAAGTCTGGGTTCCGGCAACCACTTCCTTGAGATACAGGTTGTCCGCGATATCTTTGAGCCGGAGGCTGCCTCCGCGATGGGCATAGAACGGGCAGGTCAGGTCCTCGTGCTCATTCACACCGGCTCGCGCGGCTTCGGCCACCAGGTGTGCACGGACCACCTCAAGGTGATGGAGCGGGCCGTATCCCGATATGGCATCGTCCTGCCCGACCGCCAGTTGGCCTGTGCGCCAATCTCATCGAGTGAAGGCTGCCAGTACCTGGCTGCCATGCGCTGCGCCGCAAACTACGCGTGGTGCAACAGGCAGTGCATCACGCACTGGGTAAGAGAGTCATTCGCGGAGGCGTTCGCTATTCCCCAGGAGAGGTTGGCGCTGCGCCAGGTATACGACGTTGCACATAACATCGCGAAGATAGAGACTCATTCGGTCGAAGGGAGCGAAACGGAGGTCTGTGTCCACCGGAAGGGGGCAACCCGAGCCTTTCCCGCAGGACATCCCGCTCTGAGCAAGCGATACCGGGCCATCGGGCAGCCTGTTCTGATTCCGGGAGACATGGGGCGGTGCTCGTACATTGCCATTGGCACGGAACTTGCCATGCAGGCAACCTTCGGCTCCACATGCCACGGCGCGGGACGACTTCTGAGCCGGAGCGCCGCTCGAAAGGCCATTCGAGGGCAGGACGTGGTTGACGCGCTTCGAAATCGGTCCATTGCGGTCCGCACCGGCGACGTACCGGCGCTCGCGGAAGAGGCGTCGCAGGCCTACAAGGACATCTCGGACGTGATGGACGTAGTCCAGGGAGCGGGAATCTGCAAACGCGTTGCCAGAGCCGAGCCTCTAGGCGTCATCAAAGGCTAGTGAGAACCCGTTCAAATGGGATGCTCCGGGTCGGAGGCAGCTGTCCCACCTGGCTCTGCGCGAGGAATCGCTTCTAGGGCACTCCGGCAGCTGACGTGCAGACGTCTGCCGTCCTGAAGAGAGAAGGCCCGGCCGCGATCCGGAAGGGTCTGCGGGCAATCGGCCGTCCTCCCACGACTCCCTCTCAACCAATGATGTCGGTCAGAGACACGTGATCTTTCACCGACCGCGTCAGGATGTCCATCTTCTTCACGTCATCCTTGACAAGCAATGGGTCGATGCTTTCAATCTGCGACGCGGTGTGGTACGTGTCGAACGGCACCAGCAACAGAGGGATGTTCCTTTCAGCCGCTTTCGAGATGATGTTCGGCGGCGGCAGGACATTGTTGGTCAGTATGATGCCCGACGAGTTGCTCTCAACAGCCGCCAGCACAAGGTCACTCCTGTCGCCACCGGTGATGACCAGCTTTCCTTCCTTCTTGAAAAGAGGGTTCTCGAGGGCGGCATTGGTCGACATCGCTCCCACCATGATTGCACTGACCCCGCGACCGAGGCCTGCCTCACCGGCGATGACCTTGGCCAACAGTCGCTCTGCCAGGTGCCCGACCGACAGCTTCGTGAGCTCGGCATCAAACGGAACGAGGCCGAGAACCTTCACTCCAAGCGCGGTGATGTCAGCGAGGTGAGTGCCGCTGAAGTCTTCGGGGTCTCGGACTTTGTTGATAATCACGCCCGCGAAGTCGATGCTCTTGAGGTCGATGTAGCGCCTTATGAAGGCCAGATGGTCGACCGTCATGCTCTCGCTGCCACCGGCCACCAGTACCAGGCGCGCGCCCAACTGAGCCGCGAGAGCTATGGAATCGAGGTTGATCGAGGCGCCATACGAGAGCGTCTCGCCTCCCTCGACGAAGACACAGTCCTTGCCCTCTGATGCCGCCGCGAGCATCTCGCCGAGCTTGACCTTGGTCGCTTCGGCATCGTACATGTACCTGAGCTTCGCATGTTCGAAGCCGAGAGTCATGTCCTCCGGGTTGCCCTCCAGTCCAAACACGTTGGTCATCAAGGCCGCATCGTAGTCCCAGAGCCTCTTCTTTCGGTAGAGGAGCCGATCGCCCAGCGGCTTCATGTATCCACACGGCTTGCCGGCCGCCCTTGCCATGCCGACTATCAAGCTGGTCTTGCCAGCGCTCTTGTGCGTCGAACCGACGACTATGGTCTTCATCAGGCTACGCCTCCTCAGATTCCGTCAGCAGAATTCTCACATCAACCGCCTTGACACCCTCTCCATGCTCATATACGACCAGAGGATTCACCTCGATGTCCGAGATTGCACTGCAATCTCGGAGCACGCACCCCACCTTGACAATGGCGTTGGCCACCTCGTCGATATCCTTCCGTGCCTCGCCGCGAACACCGAGAAGCAGGGGATATGAGTGAATCTGACCGATCATATTCAGCGTTTCCTCACGACTGAGAGGGAACGCCCGGAAGGCAATATCCTTGAGCACCTCGACGTAGATACCACCGAGACCGAACATCACGATGGGTCCAAAAGAGGCGTCCCGGCGCGCGCCGACTATGACCTCTACCCCAGGATGAACCATCTCGTCCACCTGTATGCCTTCGATGACGGCATCCGCCTTGTACGCCCGGCAGTTCCGCAGGATAGCCTCGTATGCGTCCAGCACCTCTCGCTCGCTTTCGAGGTCCAGCGCAACTCCTCCTGCGTCGCTCTTGTGGAGTATGTCACTCGATACCACCTTCATGACGACGGGGAATCCGATATCTTGCGCATATCTGATTGCCTCATCGGGATTGTGCGCAATGCGACTTTGTGGAGTCACGATGCCGGCAGCCCGCATGACCTCCTGTGCCTCATGCGCAAGGAGGAAGTGCCTGCCACCGGCTCTCGCACCTGCCACAACCCTGTCGATAGCGGCAGTGTCGATGCTCAGACTCTCAACTGGAGGCGCCTCAGTACCCTTGTTGCGGTAGTCCTTATACAGAGCACCCAGGAGGGACGTCATCTCATAGACATCGGAGAAGACGGGGATACCCTTCAGCTTGAGTTCATGAATGCTCTGTTCCACCTCCGCGCCACCAAAGAGGGAGAACACAATCGGCTTGACTGACTTGTACTGGTCATACCGACTCTCGGCAATCGAGGCGAACCTGCCGGCGTCGAAATCGGCGGTCTGGCATCCCAGGCACGCGACAGCATCGATGGTGTCATTTCCGAGGGCCACCTCAAGGGCTTTGTCGTAGTCATCCGGGGTCGCACCCCCGGTTATGTCCACCGGGTTCTTAGCGGAGCCGAAGGATGGCATGACGCACTCGAATGACTTCTTCAACTCGGCAACGTCATCCGACAGGTTGACGCCATACTTCTCGCACGCATCCGCGGTGAGAACTCCTATCCCGCCTCCGTTGGTAACCACGACAACATCTTCGCCTTTGGGCTCGGGGGAATCAGGGAGGAACTTGCACCAGTTGAGTGCCTCCTTGATGCTCTCGGCCCGAATCGCGCCACACTGCCGGGCCACGTCGTCGAACACTCTGTCCTGGCCCGCAAGCGAGCCTGTATGGGACGCGGCCGCCTGAGCACCTCTGGTGGAGCGCCCGGACTTGATGACTACGACGGGTTTCTTTCGTGTCGCTTTCTTGAGCACCTCAACGAGCCTCTCGCCCGACTTCACGCCTTCGAGGTACATCAGCACCACTTTGGAGTCGTCCTGGAAAGTCAGGTACTCGAGCAGGTCTGTCTCATCCACATCTGACTTATTGCCGACGGATATCATGGCGGACAGGCCAATGCCTTCTACCTTGGTCTTGCCGATCATTGCGATGCCTATGGCGCCGCTCTGCGTGATGATTGCAACATTGCCCTTCTTCACGTCACTCGGCCCGAAAGTCGCGTTCAGTGAAGAGGATGCCGAGTACAGTCCGAAGACATTGGGGCCGATTACACGTAGGGCGTGCTCACGCGCGTAGTCGGCTATCTTGCGTTCCTCGGCAGTGTTGCCGACCTCCGAGAAGCCGGAACTGATGATGACCGCGAACTTGACGCCTTTTCGCGCGCATTCCTGCACCGCGCTGAATACGTTGCTTGCCGGGATGACCAACATGGCCACGTCAACCGGGGACTTCACCTCGTGCAGGTCCTTGTATACCTGGAGGCCCAGAAGCTCCCCGCCGCGGGGATTGATGGGGTAGACCTTTCCGGCGTAGCCACCCGCTACGATGTTCTCCAGCACTCGGTAGCCTATCTTGCCCCTTGTGTGGGACGCCCCTACCACGGCAATACCCGCCGGCTCGAAGAGGCACCTCATGCTCGCATCGTTACCTTTCACGTTGTGGCACCTCGTCGAAGAGCATCTTGAGTTCGTAGACGTTTTCCGAAGCGTGCTTGTCGATGTCGAATCCCGTCTTCTCAAAGAGGTGCAGCATAGGTCTATTCTCTACGAGCACTTCGGCGGTGAAGCCCAACAGACCGTGTCGCTTTGCTAGCACTACGAGATAGGACAGAAGCTCAGTCCCGATACCCTGATTATGGTACTCGTCCTTGACTACAACCGCAACCTCTGCAGTGTGTGTTGAGTCGTCGATTCCGTACTGGCCCACCCCAGCGATTTCCTCGGTCTCACCGCGCTGTATCGAGGCGAGGATAAGGACTTCCTTGGTGTAGTCGATCACGACAAACTCTTGCAGGCGCTCATGAGGCATGTCTTTCCGAACCGACATGAAGCGGCGAAACATGCTCTGATCGGAAAGTGCGTAGAAGAAGTCCTTGAGTAGCGGCTCGTCTGTCATCTTCACGGGCCTCAGCAGGATCTCAAGCGACTTCGAAGTCGTCCGGTGCGTCTCTAGCTCTTCCGGGTACTCGCCACGACGACCCGGGATGAAGGCCTGGTCCTTGTAGATTAGATTCCTCTTCTTCGCCTCCTGTATGAGCCACGGCCGGAACTTGGGATGCGCCAGCGCGATAAGCTCCATGGCGCGTTCGCGGATGTTCCTCCCGTGCAGGTAGGCAATGCCGTACTCCGTCACTACGTAGTACACGTCGCCTCTGTTGAGCGTTACTCCCGCACCCTCACTGATGGATGGCACAATACGGGACACCTCTCCATTAGACGCGGTGGAAGGTAGCGCAAGGATTGTCTTGCCATGGGAGGCAAGGAGTGCGCCACGCATGAAGTCGTAGTGGCCTCCGATGCCGCTGTAAAACTTGCCGCCAATCGATTCCGCCGTTGCCTGCCCCGTCAGGTCAATCTCCAGAGCGCTGTTTATTGCCACCATGTTGTCGTGTTGCGCGATGACAAGTGGATTGTTGGTGTAGTCGACGGTGCGAAAGTCAACGGAAGGATTGTCGTCGAGGTACTCGTAGGTTTCCGTCTTCCCCATGCAGAATGTGGCTACGGTCTTGCCGCGGTCGATGTTCTTGCGTGAATTGTCGATGACGCCTAGCTTCATCAGCTCCACAATGCCATCAGAGAGCAACTCCGTATGTACTCCGAGGTGTCGCCGATCACTGAGTTTCGTGAGGACCGCGTTGGGTACGTTGCCGTAGCCGACCTGTATCGTATCGCCGTCCTGAACGAGTCGGGCCACGTAGCGGCCAATGGACTCGACGACTTCGTTATCCTCCTGCCCGACTCCACGGAGGTACTCAAAGATAGGCTCATCCTGTGCTATTATGTAATCTATTTCGCCTAT
>CAZQML010000225.1:0-3243 GCA_964594245.1 uncultured Dehalococcoidales bacterium
AAGTACAAGCTCGGCTACTCTGTCATGGCTCGAATCATCGGGCGGGGCCACTGCATGATGTTTGGCTTCGCATTCACGTTCAACAGGGCGGATGCGGATGAGATGGACAGGGTAAGGAAGGCCCTCGACGAAGCCGTCGAGTTCTCACTGGGACAAGGAGGCCTTCCCTGGAAGCCAACCGTTGAGGAGCAGCAGGCAGCCATGGACATCATGGACCCCAACACACTCCAGATGTTCGGGAAGTTGAGAAAGGCGTTGGACCCGAACGGAATCATGAACCCAGGCAATTGGGAGGTGTCTTGATGGCTGACGACTATACGAAGCAGATTCACAGGTGCTTCAACTGCGGCTACTGCAAATTCGACAGCAACTACACAGACTTCAACTGTCCCTCGTACACCAGGTTTAGATTCGACACCTTCTCGCCCAGCGGCAGGCTCTGGCTCATAAACGCCTGGCTGAGAGGAGAGATCAAGTGGGATGAACATCTCGGTGAGATCCTCTACACCTGTGTCACGTGCAGGAACTGCGCGGAGCACTGCATCATGCGCTTCTCGAACGACATCGTCGACTGGATGATTGCAGCCAGACAGGACATGATGGAGAAGGAGCACGGGAAGATACCTGAGCGCGTAGGAAGCTTCCTGGAGGAAATCTACCGAATCGGCAACCCGCTGAAGGCACGGATGCCCAGAGGGGAGTGGGCGGACGGCGTCCCCGGGTACAGTAAGGGCACCGAGTACTTGCTCTACGTTGGATGCCTGGGCTCTTTCGACGTGAAGGCCCGCGAGATGTCGAAAAGCGTCGCGACATTGCTGGAGCTTGCAGGCGTGTCCTTCGGCGTCCTGGGCGACGATGAAGGATGTTGTGGCAACGAGGTGCACACACTCGGAGAACAGACCCTGTTCGAACTCCTGGCCACCAAGAACATCCAACAGTTCCGAGAGCTCGGCGTGCGCAAGGTGGTCGCCATGTCGCCGCACGCGTACCACGCAATGAAGAACCTCTATCCGTCTCTCGGCGCCGATTTCGAAGTGCTTCACTACAGTCAGTTGCTACAACAGCTCGTTCGAGACGGACTGCTCAAGACCCGCGAGACGCAGACGAAAGTCGCCTATCATGACCCCTGCTACCTTGGCCGGTACAACGGTGTCTATGAGGCTCCACGGCAGGTACTGAGAGGAGTCCCCGGCCTGGAACTCGTACAGATGCCCCGGGAGAGAGAGGACGCGTTCTGCTGCGGTGGAGGCAGCGGCAATTTCGCCATGGACCTCCTGGAGGGCTCTCGAGAAAGTCCAAACAGAGTTCGAGTCCGCGAGGCCTACGAATCAGGGGCGGAAGTCCTGGCAGTCGCGTGCCCCTCCTGCCTCACCATGCTGACAAGCGCGGTCGAGTCTGAGGGACTGGACGACAAGCTCATTGTCAGAGATATCGCACAGATACTGAGACAGTCGCTCGTCGCCTGAGCACCCGTGAGGGCCCCACACCAATACGTCCGCAGATGCCCACAACGGGCATCTGCGACGCTCCACGGTACGCCACAGGTCCAGTGCTAACGAGGAGAAAGGCCGAACACAAGCCGGCACCGCCAGGAGCGCCACAACGCGACAACACCATCTGCTTTCAGCGGTCGAGATGTCGAAGGCGCCAGTCCTTCAAGGTCTTGCTGGAGGAAGGTCATAGGCAGCGAGGAAAAGAAGCGAACGCGGCAGACAGTCAGTCGCTCGCCATGACTCTCTCAGCCGCCACCGAGAAGCGTTCCCACTCCTTCAACCTGGTGCCGAGTATCTTCCGCCCCTTGTCGGTGAGGTAGTAGCAGCGCCGCCTCTGGCGATTCGCAGCTTCTTGCCAGCTGCTGAATACCAATCCATCACCCTCAAGCCGTCGCAAAGCAGAGTACACGGTGCTAGCAGTGAGCTTGAAATAGCCACTGCTCCGCCTCTCCACCTCTTTGGCGATATGGTAGCCGTGACTTGGCAACTCCCCGATGACGAAGAGCACCAGCGGCTCAACTACTCCGCGGAGCAGTTGGTTCACATAGCCGTGGACATGCGAATCCGCCATCAAACCGATTATATCACCTCGTCCTGAAAGCGCCAGTCACTGCTTCGATGGCCGTGAGCCGACGGATGCTATAATCTCTACCATGAGAAAGCCGTGCGCACTGCGACCTATCGCGTTTCTTCTCGTCCTGGGACTGCTGGCACTGGCCGGGTGCATTGTCTTGCCCGCAACAGCGCCCGCCGAGACGGTGCCTTCGTCCGTGCAAGAGCCCGTCCAGAGCGAATACGTCGACCCCGCATGGCGCTTCCCCACAGCGCCCGGTGCCCAACCCGAGGACCTTTCTTCCATCGCTGATGTCGTAGCTACAGTCCGGCCGGCGGTCGTATCCGTAATCACGGAGGTGGTTGCATACGACCTCTTCAATCAGGCCTACACGCAGGAAGGGGCCGGCTCCGGAGTCATCCTGGATGGCGCAGGGTACATCGTGACCAACAACCACGTTGTTCACGGCGCGCGTGAGATACAGGTGGAACTCGTAGACGGCACCAAGTACCCGGCAAGCATCGTTGGGACAGACGCTCTCACTGACCTGGCAGTCATACGCGCCGAGTCGGACGGTCTGCCATTCGCGTCACTCGGCGCATCCGACAACCTGGCCGTGGGAGAGTGGGTAGTGGCAATAGGAAACGCACTTGGCGAAGGCATATCGGCGACAGAGGGCATCGTCAGCCGCTTGAACGTATCACTCACCGTAGGCGGCAACACCCTCAAGGGCCTGATTCAGACCACCGCCGCCGTCAACCCCGGAAACAGCGGCGGCCCGCTCGTCAACATGGCAGGCGAGGTCATCGGCATCAACAGCGTCAAGGTCGCCGACATCGGGGTAGAGGGCATGAGCTACGCGATTGCCATCGATAGGGCACGCCCGATAGTCCAGGCACTGGTGAACAGCGGCTACGTCACACGGCCCTGGCTTGGAGTGTCGCTCTACACGGTGGACAAATTCACCGCGACAGTAAACAAGCTCTCCGTCGAGCAGGGAGCCCTTGTGGTGGAGGTCGTTAGCGGAGGACCCGCGGACGATGCAGGGCTGGAGAAAGGCGACGTCATTGTCGAGATCAACGGGGCAGCAGTCGAGAACACCGACGACCTTCTTCAGGCAATCAACAGCAGTGCCGTCGGGGATTCCGTGGCCGTTGTCTACGTACGCGAGGACGCTCGATTCACCACAACGGCTCA
>CAZQML010000226.1:0-4168 GCA_964594245.1 uncultured Dehalococcoidales bacterium
GCCTCTCCAACAACGCCGTTCGGTCTGGCAACGGCCTCGTCGCCCTACGGCAACCTGGAGCACCCGTTCGACATCTCGAAGCTGGTGGAAGCAGCGGGAGCGGTCTTCGTAGCGCGGTCCACGGTCTATCACACGAAGGCCCTCGACAAGCTTATCGGCCAGGCGCTGAAGAAGAAAGGGTTCTCCGTCGTCGAGGTCATGTCGCCGTGTGTGACCCACTTCGGCAAGATGACAGGCATGGGCTCCCCGGTGGACATGATGCGGTGGCAGAAGGACAACGCCCTGCCGTTTGAGAAGGCGCGGGAGATGAGCACGGAAGAGCTGCAGGACAAGATTGTGACAGGAGTGCTTGTCGACATAGAGAAGCCAACGTTCCACGAGGAACACGCACGTATCTCGAGAGAGGTGACGTAGACGAGTATGCGCTACGAGCTACGGCTGGCCGGGGCCGGCGGGCAGGGAGTGGTCCTCGCGGGCATTGTGCTTGCAGAGGCGGGGCTGATGGAAGGACACACTGTGGTCCACTCGCAGAACTACGGGCCGGAAGCCCGCGGCGGCAACTCGGTCTCTGAGGTCATCTTCTCCGACGAGGAGATTGACTACCCCAGGGCGCTCGGACTCGACGTTCTCATCGCCCTCAACCAGAAGGCCTGCAACGAGAACATCAGGGAGATGAAAGATGACGGGCTCGTCATCGTCGACTCGGCGCCGGTCAAGAAGGTCCTCTGGGGCAAGGTGCTGCGAATCCCTTTCCAGCGTGACGCGGACCACACATTCACAGACCCACGCGTCGTCAACATGCTCGCTCTTGGAGTGTTGACTCCCTTCTGCCCCTGGGTCAGCGAGGACTCGCTGACGAAGTCAATCACGAGGCGCATGCCCGCTCAGTCGCTGGAGCTCAACCTGAAGGCGTTTCGCGCGGGTATGGCGAAGGGCAACGAGCTACTCAGCGTGACTTCGTTTCACGAACACGAAGACGCGATAGAGGTCTAGACACCTCAGCGCGGTACGCCATACCTCTCGCCTTCTAGCCCCCGAACAGGGACTTGAGCCAGTTGACAAGAGAGTCTATCAGGCCCTTGAGCTTGTCAATCACGCTCTGGCCGCCGGTCGAGGAACCACCTCCCCCCGTGCTGCCGTTGCCCGAATTCTGCTTTGGCACGCATTCGGTCCCTTCGGCATTCCACTCATAACCCGGCTCGCAGTGACACTCTCCGTGGAACGAGAACGCGTTGGGAGGGCACTGCAGCACCGGCACGCATGCGGTCAGTTCACCATTCCACTCGTACCCGTCATTACACACATACTCGGAGCCAACGAGGTGAGCGTTGGCTGGCGCCGGTCCGGGCACACAACCCTTCTCATCTGCCTGCGGGTTGCCGGGGTCGCACGTCTCATCCGGATAGCAGGGACAATCGTCACAGTTGCTGCAATCCTCGCCCTTGTCCGTCTCGCATTCTCCCGACACGACAATAGGCCCGCGTGTGAGCGGCATGAACGTGAGCAGGTCCATGAACTCCTGTGCACTGAGCTGCTGACTCACGAACGCTGCACCATCAGATGGCGCACCGGAGACCTGCATTATCTGGCCGTCGTCGAAATACTGAACGACAACGCCCATCTGAGCTGAGGGCACCTCCTCAGAGACAACCGCGAGGATGGTGCCAACCTTCAGCAGCACCGTCACAACGCTATTCACTTCCGCCAGGGGCTGCTCGTACTCAACGGTGACCTCGCTGCCGGACGTTGTGACGGACGTAACCGCAACGCCGGAGGTCATCAGCCTGTTGGTGATGGTTGCTTCCTCACCCTCTGCGCTGACCATACCCGGCGCGAGGAGGGATGCAAGAAGTACAAGAGGCAGCCAGGCTGCCAGAGATGCTCTGAGATATCCACGCATGTTCCTCATCACCTCTCCTAGGGCTTGACCGATTTCACCAGGCTTGCGCTCCCGGGCAGTTTGCCCTTGTAGCCCCAGTACGTGCCGCCGCTCTGCAGCAGATAGTCCCGCATGCTCATGTTGTCAAGCGAGTAGCAGGAGAACATGTAGACATACTCCAGGTTCGGGTGCTCAACTCTGTCTGCCAGTATCTTCTCAAGCTTGTCCTTGCTGTCCACCCACTTCGCTGCATAGGGTCCGAACTGGCACACGCCAAGAAATCCTTTGTCCGTCTTGCCGGTATCTGCAATCGCGGCTTTGACGCTGTAGTTGCCTGAGGTCGCTTCCGCCGCCTCGATTGTCGGCATGCCACCCGGATCCTCACCATGGCCTGCGTAGGCGATGGCCCTGGTGGAAGGACGCGACAGATACGGCGCGATATCGATGATGTGGTCTACGTAGATATTGGGCGGAACCCTGTAGCCCTTGGAACTGTAGAGCTTGCGAATACCCGCGATGTCGTCAGACGCCCACCATTCGTGGTACGCCCCCAATCCATTGGAGATGAACACGTAGGCAACCTTCGGACCGCACATCGTCTCAGGGTTGCGGAAATCGCTCGATGGGTCGCACACCTCTTTCGGGTCACACTTGCAGTCCTCGGGACAGTCCAGACAGTCCTCTGTGGCAGCTTTTTCCTTGTCGCCGCAGCCGGAAATCAGTATCGAGCCCGTCCCGTCGGGGAGGCCGCTCTTGGTGGCGGTAAGCTCAACCTTGAGCTTGCCCTCGGCAACCGTATCACCACCGGGCGTCTGGCCCCAGGGGAACGTCCATGGCGCCTGTCCCATGGGGTCGGTCGTGCCGGAGAGCACCGTTGAACGGCCGGAATCGGTATATGTCGCGCTGCCATCGAGGGACGCTCCCGGCACCGGCTGGCCTGAGGAGTCTTTGACGGTGACAGTGCAGTAGACAGTATCGCCAATGAGATACAGATCCTTGTCGGTCTCGATCTCCACCAACATCACATCGCCAACCGTGAACGTCGTGGCGGCAGTCGCCGAACCTGACGTCGAGCCGGTCGCGGTGACCGTCACGTTGAAGGTCGAAGGTGCTGCATCTGCAGCGATGGGATATTCAACACGGTAGCCACCTGACCCATCGGCGGTCGTAGACATGGTTGAACCTGACACATTGACCGTGACCGCCGCGCCGGACACACCTGCCCCACCATCCGTCACGCTCCCTTGAATCACGACAGTGTCGCCGGCCACGTAGCCGTCCTTGTCCGTATCAACTGTCACGGAGAGTGCGGGCACCTCACCCACGTTGAAGCCCACGTTCTCAGTTACGTCCGGATATCCGGGTGCCGATGCCGTCACCGTGACGGGGTAGCCCACCATGCCGATATCGCCCGGGATGGGAAAGCTCACAGCGAAGTCGCCCGCGCCATCGGCCGTGGTGGAGAACGGCGTGCCTGCCACATTGACCGCCACAGAGGCTCCCGCAAGTGGCGTGGAGTCAGAGGAATCGGCAACGCTCCCGCTGATTAGAACCGTCTCTCCGGGTGAGTACGAACTGGAGAACGGAGTAAGAGTCAGCGCGATAGTCTGAGCATCGTAGTTGGCCATTATCTTCTGCGCAACCGTGTTCGCAAACTGGTCATGGCGCGTCTTTCCATCATTCCAGATTGCCTGGGTGATGCCATAGTCATTCTTGGCAGTGGTCACCACCAACTTGAGGCCCGAGACGGAGAACACGCTGGTGCCGCCAACGCTGACCAGGTTCCGGTCGATTTCTTCCCAGCCGAAGTTGGTGTAGCCGTCTCCCTTCCTGCTGTAACAAGGCCGACTGGGTGGCGTGTAGGTACCGCAATCCGGATACGTACATGACGTGCATCCGGCCGTGACCGTGTCGAAGCTGAAGTCATCCGTTGGAGAAAGGCGCGTTATGACTACGTCGAAATGGATATAGATGCCCTGGTTGACTGGATACAGACCATAGTAGTGTCCGTGAACGTTGATGTTGCCGTCGGCTGAATCGTCGGTAATGAAGTCAACCTCCATCCCAAGAGCACCCGCCTCCGACGCGTCTAATACCAGGTACTCGTAGGGCCCCGCGGCAGATGCCTCCGAAGGCATTACCATCGGCAGCGCGGCAAGAACGAACGCCAGAGGGATAGTCAGCCATCTTGCTCTGTGTGCCATTTCTCTCCCTGTCTTGCGTGCAGTGTCAGCCAAGTTCTCCAGCAGGCACCCTGCGGTCAGCCGCCGCATAGCACAAGTCTAGCGC
>CAZQML010000227.1:0-2632 GCA_964594245.1 uncultured Dehalococcoidales bacterium
AATACGGGGCTGCGCCCTCCCCTGCGGGCAGCGAGCCCCTCAAATCCATCATTGTTACTGCCGTAGTACGCCGTCGTTAGTTCCAGCTCCACCAGGCCAAGGTGACGTTTTGCGGCTACCGTCGCAGCGTACATCTGCCTCTTGGCAACGCGCAGCCCGTTTACGTCGCGCTTGCCGAGAGAGGCCGCAAGCCTCAGTGTTTCCTCAGCCAGTCCGGTCGGCGACACAACCCGGTCTGCAAGTCCCATCGAACAGGCTTCGGCCGCGACGATGTCTTCTCCCACCATTGTCATCCGCTTCGCCTGAGCAGGCCCGACGAGAGACAACAGACTGTAGAGACAGCCAACGTCGTAGTACATCCCAAGGCCAATCTCGGGGATGCGAAAGAAGGCCTCGGTAGATACTACCCTGAAATCGCACGAAGTAGCCAGACATGTGCCCCAGCCGATTGCCGGGCCGTTCACTACGGCAATAGTCACCTGCGGCAGTGACTGGAGCTCCCGGACGACCTCCTGTCCGTTCTCCTGATAAAGTCGCTCGATTTGCTGGGGTGGTTCGTAGAAATCTCTTCGCCCTTCTTCACTTATGTCAACGCCGGCGCAGAACGAGTCCCCGGCTCCCGAGAGCACGACCACTCTGATACCGGGGGCCTGGCGCAAGTCAGAGAAAGCTCCCCTTAGCGCGAGAAGCACTACTCTGTCCAGAGCATTGCGTCTCTCCGGTCGGTTGAGTGTCACACGAGCTACGAAACCCTCCGTGAACACTGTCAACGGAGAGCCTTCATTGGCTCCGGCGCGGGCAGTCCCGGCTACCACGATGAGGCACGCACCTCTATAGTCATTTCTTGCGGCGACACGTCAGTCAGTCTCAAGATGGAAGCGAGGTTCGCGTTTCTCCCTGTAGGCATTCAGCCCTTCCTCGATATCCCCGGTCGCATTGTAGAACGCCTGGACCAGTTCCGGTTCCATAGCAGCCAGGTCCGCAGTCTGCGCAATCGTAGCCGCGTTAATCATGCGCTTCACAATCCTCAGAGCCGTCGGACCCTTCGTCGAGAGCTTCCCGACCAGCTCGAGCGACGCGCTGATAAGGTCCTCAGAGCTAACGACGCTGTGCGCCAATCCAATGGTCTTTGCCTCATGAGCCATTACTCTGTCACCTGTCATTATCATCCTGCGAGCCTGCGCCGGGCCAATCAGCGCAAGCAGCGGATAGAGACAGCTGACCGAGTAGCCGATGCCAATCGAAGTCTCCGGAATGCTGAAATAGGCGTCCTCTGCCACCACCCGGAAGTCACACAGAGTCACGATTCCAAGACCGAGACCAACACAGGGTCCATTGACAGCAGCGATGGTAATCTGGTGTAGATTGGCCCAATCGCGCACGATGTTCTGCCCGTTCTCCTGAAATATGCGCTCGTTCGGCTGACGCGGGTCGGCGTACCAGTCGTCTCGCGCCTCCTTCATAACATCAATACCCGAACAGAAAGCTCTGCCCTCCCCCGTAATGATGACGAAACGCGTCCGCAGGTCAATGCGAAGATTATCAACGATATCCTTGAACTCAAACAGCATCTGGAGGGTGAAGGCGTTCAGTTTGTCAGGCCGGTTCAGCCTGAGTGTAGCGATTTCCCCCGCCTTCTCTAGAGTGAAATACTGGTAGCTCGCTGCCACGGAAAGACTCCTTTCTTCGATGAGAACGCCCGCCCTCGGCGAAGGTAGTGCAGAGGGAAATACTGCCCGGGCGAACAGCGGCATTGAATCAGAAATCAGCTCCTGTGTCCATTCTTTCGCGTCCCACTCCGGACGGACACGCCCGACGACGCTGCCCCTGTCATGGTGCCCCTGCACTATGTCCTTTGACACTCTCGGGCCAAGATGGTAGCGTACGTGGAACGCGCTACGCCCCCGTTCCAGCGGATGCCAACCAGGCCAACGGTGCGGGCGCTTTCGCATGCAGGACTCAAGGAGGGACTCACGCCATGGCAAGACGACTGGAGAGGAAATACGAACAGGGCACGCACATCGCAGAATATGTGGACGAGGTTCCGCCTCTGGGTGACGACAGAAAGACCATCTTTCTTCCGGAAACCGACGTGTTCAAGATGGTCGAGCTGGGCGGTCGAACCCTGGGCATCTTTCTGACCGAGGTTCTCGTCCCTCTCGCCGAGAAGTACGGAGACGACGTATGGGAGATAGGGCGCAAGGCGATGTACGAGGTCGGCCGGCGCCGCGCTCCCACCATGCAGCGCAGGATGAAGATCGACGACCTGAACGACGCCCGGTGCCTCGGGCGAATCATGGACCTGGAGGACAACAACGCCGGCGTGCGCGGCGAGTGGGTCGAGTACGGCAAGAAGCGGGCGGTGAAGCACGAGTACGAGTGCTCGCAGGCCAAGCCTTACGAGCGCTGCCCCAAGATCTGCACCGTTCTGCTCGAGGCGATGGAGGAAGGCACTTTCGACGCGCTCGGCGTCAAGGTCAAGAAACCCATCATCACGAAGGTTCTCCCCGAGGGTGCCCCTTACTGCGAGGTCGTCGTCGAACTCGAGGACTAGTCCATACGAGAAGAGCCCGGCCCTCGAAGGCCGGGCTCTTCTCTCATTCATCCTATCGAAGATCGAGCGAACGACCTA
>CAZQML010000228.1:0-22501 GCA_964594245.1 uncultured Dehalococcoidales bacterium
TCGCCTACCACCACATCCAACAAATGAAATACTCACTTCACTAAATACATTACAACAACATCTCAACTGTTCTCGACTCGCACAACCCGGTGGCCATCGAGCCCCAGCGCACCGGCATCCAGTGCCGCAGACCACAGCGCCGCATCCAGACGGTCCCGGGATACCGTGAACATGAACGGCTCATCCACCTCCCAGGACACGTGGCGGCCGCTGAGGGACGAGGCACACAGCCGGTTGACTTCGCACTCCACGACACCGGAGATGTCAACCCCCAGCAATCCCCTGGCGGCAGGAGTCACTCCACCTGCGCAGCACTTGTGGCGCGGCACGTGTTCTCGTTCCAGGAGGAGCACGTCCACCCCACCAAGTGCAAGCTTCCTCGCTACAGTAGCCCCTGCAGGACCAGCCCCAACGACAGCCACTTCGCACTTGTAGGTCTGAGCCATGGTCAAAATGCATCCCAACGCCGAACAAGCCCCACAGCAGCAACTCTCGTCACGGCGCCAAACCAGATCGTCGTCGCTAGTATATGTCAGCAACACGCCGAAAGACAGGCTTCCGGGCCGGACGCCCACGGCATGGCCCTTTGGGGTGGGACAGCGGGGGAACAGAAAGCGGGCGCGCCAGGTCAGCGCGCCCGCTCAGTCAACCGGTATTCAGACTAGCAAATGGTGGAGGCGGGGGAGAGTCGAACTCCCCGTCCAAGAAAGGGTTGCCAGAATCTACTACAGGCTTAGTCGGCCGCCACATGTCTCGCCTGACCACCGTCCGCCGACCGAGTCCGGCCAGGCCAGCCAGCTTATCTTTCCCGGGGTTCGCCGGCAACTACCCCGGGGCACCCCGGCATTTCGTCGCTCACTCTCAACCCACCGGGGGGAGATCAAGGTGAACGCGCAACCTATTTAGGCTGCGACGGGAACTAAGTCGTTCTCGTTTGTTTTTTTGCCACCTGTTTTGTGAGGTTGATGGCACCTCAGCCTGCAATCCTGTGGGCCCTCCCCTGTCGAAACCACGCGCCCCCATGGAATCCGTGGATGTCGCTTGCCGGCGCTACTCGCCTACCTCCTGTTCCTGTCCTTCACCGCGCGGTCAATCTCTCGGTCCTGATCGCGCCGCGCGATTGTCTCGCGCTTGTCGTACTGCTTCTTGCCCTTCGCCAGCGCGAGCGCCACCTTGGCGACTCCACCCTTAATGTACAGTCGAACAGGAACCAGCGTCAAACTCTTCTGCTTCGTGAGAGCGGCAAGGTTGCGCATCTCCTTCTTGTGCAGCAGCAGCTTTCGCGGCCTGCCTGGCTCGTGCCCGTTGTAGCTCGCGGCATCATACTGCGCAATGTGCGTGTTGAATAGCCAGAGCTCCCCTTTCTCCTCCCGCGCGTACGCATCGCGCAGGCTCACACGACCAGCCCTAATCGACTTGATCTCGGAACCCATCAGCACAAGGCCGACCTCGATGGTTTCCAGGATGGCATAGTCATGGTACGCTTTGCGATTAACCGTGATAGTGCGTGCCTCTCGACCCATACACCAATTCTACAGCACATAGCACCAGGCAAGAAGGAGGGAGACCGCTGAGCCGCGCTGACCAGGCCCATGTGCTTGTCGTGTTCCTGCTGGCGGCAGCAACCATAGCAGGCGTACGCGCGCTGCTCCCACATCTGGAGGCCGAAGAGGCAACCGCAATCGAGTTCAAGGAGGAACCCCTCTCCACAACCGAGGCCGCGCTCTCGGTAGCCGTCACAGGTGCCGTCGACCACCCCGGCCTCTACAGCATCGCCGAGACTTCCACCTTCGCCGAATTCCTGCGAATTGCAGGCGCCGCACAGCCTGGACGGCCTCCGAACATCGACGTGCATGTGCACTACTCCGGAGACGTCCTGGAAGCTCAGAGGGTCGACATCAACCGGGCGGAGGTCTGGCTTCTCGAAGCACTGCCCGGAATCGGGCCGGAACGCGCAATGGCAATAATCGCCTATCGAACGGCCCATGGGCCGTTTGCCTGTCCGGAGGAAATCATGCTGGTGGAGGGAATCAGCGAGGGGACCTTCGACTCGCTGAAGGGTTTCATCACGGTCTCCCAGTAGCTCTCGTCATGTGGCTTCTGACCTTCAGCTGCGCGTTTGTGGCCGGGGTCGCGTGGGCCTCGAGCCAGGGCATCCCCTGGATTGCCGCCGGCAGCCTCATCGTAGCCGCGGCAGTACTCTTCGGAATCCGCCGCTCGTTCACGCTCACCATTCTGCTGGGAGGTTGTGCCCTTTGCCTGCTGGCCGGCGCGGCCCGCTACGAAGGCTCGCTCCCGGTACAGGGCAGTTCCCACATCTCATTCTACAACGACAGCGGCGAAATCAGACTGACAGGAACGATTGCGGACGAGCCACGGCAGCGCGGTTCCTATCGCCAGATAATCATCGATTCGGTGCAACTTGACAAGGGCGACGACCGGATTTCCCTGTCCGGCCGGCTTCTTGTGAACACCTCCGACCCGCGCCCGTTCCACTATGGCGACACCGTGCTCATCACCGGAGAGCTTGAGTCGCCACCGTCGGACATTGGCTTCGACTACGCCTCGTACCTGGCGCACCGTGGCATATTCTCGACGGTATGGCATCCGCACATAGAGACCCTGACCGATGGCGGGGGCCACCCCGTACGAGCCTGTCTTCTCTCTCTCAACAGTCGGCTCGCCGATGCTCTTGGCTCATCATTGCCCGAACCCGAGGCCTCACTTGCGCAATCCCTGCTACTCGGAAGACGTGGTGCAATGCAGGATTCGGTCTCGGACGCATTCACCCGCACAGGCACGGCGCACCTGCTGGCGGTATCCGGCCTCCATCTCGGCATTCTGCTTGCCGCCGTCCTCGCGCTCGCCCTCGCGCTCCTCGGACGTCAGAGATACCTCTACGTGTGGATAGCGATAGCATGTGTCTGGACATATGCGGCACTCACCGGCATGAGGCCACCGGTTGCCCGGGCCGCGATAATGGCCACGGTGTTCCTTCTCGCGGAGCTGGCCGGCCGACAGAAACACGCGCCGACTGCACTCGCGTTCGCCGCCGCTCTCATGGTCGCGGTCGAGCCGCAACTGCTCTGGCACACCTCATTCCAGCTCAGCGTCCTTGCAATGGCCGGCCTCGTGCTTCTATACCAGCCGCTCCGCGCCGCTCTGACCAGTGGGATTGCTTCGCTGGCCACCGATCGTCGGAAGCAACTCGGAGGACTGCATCTCGTTCTTGATATCCTGGCTGCAACCGCCGCAGCGACCCTCGCAGTCTGGCCTCTCACGGCAAACACATTCGGCACAGTATCGATCATAGGCCTTCCCGTGTCAGTGCTCACCCTGCCGGTTCTCCCATTTGCCATCGCGAGCTCTGCGGCAACGGCGCTTGCGGGGCTTGTCTCACCGGTCCTGGCCCAGCCCCTGGCGTGGGTTGCATGGCTGTTCCTGACATATATCGTCAACGTCGTTGAGGCATTCGCCACGCTGTCCTGGGCAGCGCTGGACACAAATCTGCAGTCGAGTTTCATCGTCGGCTACTACACCCTCCTCCTCGCGGGAGCGCTTCACTGGGGGCGATGGGCCCGACGTCGGCAGGACGACGAACACAAGCCACGCCGGGCCGTGATTGCCACCGGCTCCCGCATCCGGTGGGCCATCCCACCGTTGTTGCTGTCAGCAGTTCTCGTCTGGTCCGCAGTCCTGGCGTCGCCCGACGGGCAGCTCCACGTCATCTTCCTCGATGTCGGCCAGGGTGATGCCACCCTTATCATCTCGCCGTCCGGCCGCACGGTCCTCGTTGATGGCGGTCCTGACAGTCAACGCATCGGAGCCCTGGTGGACAAGCACCTCCCTTTCTGGGACCGAAGCCTCGACGCAATCATCGCTACACAGCCACACGCAGACCACCTCGGCGGACTGCTCGCCGTGGTGGACCGGTACAGAGTCGATACTCTCATTCAGTTTCGCTCTGGCTACGACTCGCTCCTGTCCTCCGAATGGGAGAGGCGGCTCGCTTTAGACGGGACGCTGCCCGTGCAAGCCACCAGAGGTCAGAGCATGGACCTTGGGGACGGCACGCTGCTTGTGTTTCTCAACCCGCCTGCGCAGCCGATGCTGGGAACAAGCGACGACACCGACAACAACGGCGTGGTCGTGCGCGTGAGCTACGGCGACGTCAGCTTCCTGTTGTCAGCCGACATCAGGCTTGAGGCAGAGAGACAGCTGGTTCATGAGAACGTTCGCATCGACAGTACCGTTCTGAAGGTGGCCCATCATGGAAGCGACACCTCATCCGGCCCTCAGTTTCTCACCGCAGTCAGCCCGGAAGCGGCAGTCATCTCCGTGGGAGCAGACAATCCTTACGGCCACCCCGATGCCTCCGTCGTAGAGCGCCTCCGTGCCCGGCCGGCCGAGACGTACACCACGGCGGAATGCGGGACCATCGAGTTTGTCACAGACGGGGATTCGCTCTGGGTCAAGACCGGGAAGAACCCGTGACAGACCCTGCGCGCACCACGCAATCCACAGTCTTCGTATGTCTCCGGCTCGCGTCTCTACGCCACTCCGGCGGCTGCCGCTTGCACCGGGCATTCATCACCGCGTCTCGCTAGCGCGCCAACCAGCCACCATCAACAGGCAGCACAACTCCGTGCACGTAGGCCGATGCCTCGGACGCCAGGAATACCGCAGCACCCTGCAGGTCCGCCGGCACGCCCCAGCGCCCCGCAGAGACGCGGTCAAGAATGAACTTGTTCGTCTCCGGGTTTTCTCTCAACTCCGGGTTCATGTCGGTGGCAATGTAGCCCGGCGCAATCGCGTTGACGTTCACACCTCTAGGAGCCCACTCGTTCGCAAGCGCCTTCGTCAACTGCGCGATGGCGCCCTTGCTCGCCGTGTAGCTCGGTATCATCATGCCGCCACGGAAACTCATCATTGATGCGGTGAACACTATCTTTCCGGCGCCACGCGCAACCATGTCCTTGCCGAACTCACGGGCAAGCACGAAATGCGAGGAGAGGTTGACCTCCATGATGCGGTCCCATACCTCGTCAGAGTGTTCAACAGAAGGCGACCGCGATATCGCCCCCGCATTGCTGAAGAGTATGTCGACAACAGGGAAATCGTTCTTCACGCGGCGCACGAGGTCGTAGGTTTCCTCACGATTAGACAGGTCGCATCTGTACGCCGTAAATGCACGTCCCAGAGCTCTGACTTCACGACCAACCTGTCCTCCATCCCCTTCAAGCGTCGAACTGACACCGACAATTTCCGCGCCGGCGTCGGCGAGTGCCAGTGCGAATCCGCGCCCGATTCCTCGCCTGCAACCCGTCACGAGCGCAACTTTCCCGTCCAGCTTGAACATGTCAGCGATAGTCATTGCCCGGTCTTCCTCCTTGTCGCCAAGTGCAAATCCTCAGGTCGTGCTGTCGGTACAGTCCGGTGACAGACCACTCACAGGCACGGCTCTGATTCAGCGCCATAAGCCGCGTTTCCTGCTGTAGAACAGCGCCAACCCCACCAGAATGGCCCCTACGAAGATGAGGAACGTCCACTTCAGTGCCACGGCAAGCACCAACATGTACACAAGATTGATAGCCACCGCAGCTCTGCAACAGAACACCAGGAGGCTCGGCTTCACATGGATAGCTGCTCGCTGATATGTCTCGGGATGACGGCGCGAGAGGTGCACGGCGGCGCACAGTACGAGCGTCACCATGAAAAGGAGTCCGAAATTGAGCACTGCACCCATGGTCATCAGAGGCGGGTCAACGAGCAGTGTCGCAATCGTCATCAGGTATATGAGAACGAGCCCGTTGTGAGGCGTGCCGAAGCGCTCACTCACCTGCGAGAAGACCTTCGGGAAGTACCCGTCGAATGAGAAGGCCAATGCATATCTGCCTGCCGCAGCAAGCGCCAAGTTGATTGTGGTCATGCTGGCCATGATGCCGCCTCCAATGACAAACAGCCCCAACCACCCACCGGAGAGGAAAGCGGCAGCCGCATCACCGAGGGTGCCTGCCGAGAACTGCTCCCACCCCACCACTCCCACAGCCACAATCTCAATGAGGACATACAGCACAAGCACAGTCGTGATGCTGATCACAAGCGCCCGCGGAATCACCGACCGCGCGTCCCGAATCTCGTCACCCATCTCGACCCCGAACAGTCCTCCCGCCAGCAGCGTATACAGGAGCGCCGATGCTCCCAGGAAGCCAAGGGGCCCTCCAACGAAACGAACCACGAGGTTGTCCGCCTCGACAGCAGGCATGCCACCGATGATGAACGTCAGCAGCGCTGCGATAAGGACAGCGACGCCGACGAACTGCGCCTGCGTGGTGATACGTACGCCCAGCAGGTTGAAGACAAGCAGCAGCGTCATCACGCCTACGGCGGACAAGGTCACCGGAAGCCCGGGAATCAGCACTGCGAGGAGCTTCGCGGAGGCAAGGGCGAAAAGCGGCAACATGCCGAGCGGGATGGCGATGAACAGCACCATCCAGGCAGCGACCGCCAGCGGCCTGGAGAACAGCTTGGCGTACTGGTAGTTTGCACAGGTGACGGGCAAGGCCGACGAGAGGGCGGCATACGCCGGGATGCCGAGCAGGATGGGGGCGGCAGAGACGAACTGCGCTACGATGAGGGAAGACCCTGTCAACCCCGCCGCCACAGCAGTCAGCAGGAAGAGCGAGCCTCCGATGTTGAGGCCGACCATTATGGCAATCAACCCAACAAGGCCGATCTCCCGTCGCAGATTGCCCGAGACCCGACGCCCGACGAAGAATCTCAGATCATAGCCGGTATCCACTCAACACCTCTGCCGACTCTACCTGCCGTGCTCGGTCTCCCCGAGAAGTCGTCTCGTAATCGAGCCGGGCTGGCGCAGTCCCTTCCTGTTGCGCAAGGCAACATACGCAATCAGCACCACAGTGTACGCAGTCAACGTCACAGAATGATAGACCGCATACGTGAACAGCGGCACAAAGGGCGCTCCACACGCCACGACAAGGAACAGGCGGCGGGACCCTCCCCTTCGAAGGTTGAACAGCAGGACGATTCCCATTACGGCAAGCGCCAGCCCCATGGATTTGGGCGCGACTGCCAGGAAAACGCCAATCATGGTGGCAATCCCCTGTCCCCCTCGAAACCCGATGTAGACAGGATAGATATGGCCAAGCACGGCAGCCAGTCCGGAGGCCAGAACCCATGGGAGTCCAACCTCGAGCGCCTGTGCGGCGAACACGGCCCCGGTGCCCTTGGCTATGTCAGCGGCAAGAACAAAGATGCCTTCACGAAGTCCAACAGCGCGCATCACACTGCCCGCGCCCACGTTGCCGATGTCGACGCTGCGTATGTCGATGCGGCCCTTCGTCCGGCCCATGATGTACGCGAACGGAACCGAACCCAGGAGGTACGCGGCGACAATAGTCAGTGGCTCTATCATGCTGGAAGCCGTGGGGGCACTATAGCCGTCACGACATACCGATGGCAATTCTCGAGGTTGGACTGAGAAGGAAACGGCTCCGCAGCAGTGACGAACCACCATCCAGGCTCACCATGCGCCATCCTCGAGAGCCGCGACTCCTACGCCGAGCCGAAACGGACCACTCCGCCCGGCCACGTGCGCAGGCGCTCAGGTCATCTCCAGCCTAGCCCGGCTAGATAGACCGAACCTCTTCGCGCATGAACCGGATGTAGGAGGTCGCGAAGCAGATGGCGCAGAGCGCGATAATGGTCACAATCTGGGGCCAGATCAGGAGGAGGCTATCCATGAGAGGCAGCGGGTTGGCCATACGTCCGGAGTAGGAACTCAGCACCAGCAGCGTTGGATTCACTGAACCCACTTCCGGCGTCAGCAGGGCAACTATCGCCTCACCATACAGAGTGCACGGCGAGATGCGAGCCAGGGCCCCTTCCAGGGAAGCGTTACGTACAATCATCTCAACGGTCGAATTCGCGTCAACAGGCGCGACCGCATTGGCCACGGCACCCACAATCACGGTCAGGAAGAAGAAGAAGAATATCCACACGGCAAGGGACGCAAGCATCGAGGTTGCCGTCCTCTTGAAGAAGACAGAGAACAGCACCGCAAGCGCCATCCAGAAACCACCGTACACGATGCTCACGCCAACGAATGCAAGCACGCGCACAACCTCTTCACCGCTTGGTGGCACACCCACGATGCGAAGTCCAAGACCTGCCACAATCAGCACCACGCCCAGTATCATGATTGCGAGCACCGTGAGACCGGCAATGAACTTGCCGTTTATCACGGAGTCCCGGTATATGGGCTGAGACATGAGCCGGCTCAGGTTTCCGCTGCTGCGTTCGTTGTTCACCGCGTCGAAACCCAGGGCTATCCCTACAATGGGGATAAACAGAGACAGGAAGAAAAGGAACGAAGGGAGGTTATCCCCCGATGTCGTGAACAGCTTGAGGAAGATGAACTCAGTCGTGGGACCGACTACGCTGCGAATCGACTGAATAGCGATGTAGATAGCGAACATCGCAGAGAGAAACACCAGCAGGAAGAGGATGATGAAACGCTTGCTGCTGATGTGGTCGGCTAGTTCCTTCCGGAATACGGCATACATATTGCTTACGCCTCTTTCGAGTATCGCTTGTAAATTCTCTCGAGACTGTACTCCTCCACTCTCATCCCAATCAGCAGAGCCCCGCTGTCAATAATGGCGCGTGATACCTGCCCGCGAAGGTCTTTGTCTGCCGTGATGGCAAGCACGTTGCCTTCCATCTCGACCTCACGCACACCCTCAACCCCTCGAACCACATCGACGATAGAAGGTTGCGCCGCATCAACCTCCGCCTCCATGCGGTACCGGCCCGCGCCGGCCGCGTCCCGTCCCAGTCGGTCGATTGCTCCATCCGCGACCAGCCGCCCCTTGGCAAGAATGCCGACCCTGGAGCACAACCTCTGCACTTGAGGCAGAAGGTGGGAGCAGAATATGACGGTGATGCCCTTCTTCCCCATGTCTGAAATCAGTTTCAGAATATCGTCTATGCCGTTAGGGTCAATGCCTGTAGTCGGCTCGTCCAGAAAGGCAAGTTTGGGTTCCTTTATCCAGATGTCAGCAATGCCAAGGCGTTGCTTCATCCCGCGCGAGAAGGTGCTGACAGGGTGATCCGCAACCTCAGACAACCCGACAATCCCCAGGAGTGACCCGATTCTTTCATCAGCCTCAGCGCGCCGAATCCGGTTCAGCTCGGCCGTGTAAATCAGGTTCTGCCTGGCGGTCATGTCCTCGTAGAACCCGACCCTTTCCGGCAGGTATCCCACCAGGCGCTTCACATCAATAGGCTCGCGCGCCGGGTCTTTCCCGCCTACCCTGACTGAGCCCGACGTCGGCTCCGTCAGGCCCAACAACATGAGAAGAGTCGTCGTCTTCCCGGCGCCGTTCGCACCGAGGAAACCGAACATCTCCCCTTCGTCAATGCGCAGGTTCAGCTTGTCCACGGCGGTGAATCCGTCGTAGACCTTCGTGAGATCCGTGGTCTCGACAACAGGCTGTCCCACAGTCTATCTCCGTCCAAACTCGCGGAAGGCCCACACGAGCCCGCCGATAACCAGTACGACTATGACAGCTCCGATGATGCCCCACGCAGTCTTAGTTGCGACAGAAACCCTGATGTCCAGACTGGGGGGAGCCGAGGACAAAGCCGGCTCACCGTCGAACTTCAGCGTGACCATGTAGTCGCCGGCAATAGTCTTGGAGGGCGGGGTAATCGAGACTTCAACCTCTTGTTCCTCGCCGGGTCCCAGGTTCTCGACTTTCTCGGGCTCGAACTTCACGGCCCACTGCTCATTCGCAATACCCGAAGGTTTGGTGGACGACAATGACACCTTGTCGAGCACTGCCGTGCCGCTGTTGGTGACTTTCACGTTGAAGGTTGTCGACTTGCCGGCCGTTGTCTTCGTGTTGAGTCGGCCGCTGGTCGTCTCGGCGCTTACACCATAACGCGCAGTAATCGTCGCCGTCAGGTCCACAACCTCATCAACATCAGGGGAGGTTGCCCTGAACTCGATAGGGTAGTCGCCAGGCTCCGGGTACAGCCAGAACGGTGCGACAGCAACAACCAGGACCGGTTGCTTGACCGCGTATGGCTCTAGGTGAATCGCCGATATCTGGCTGTCCAGCTTGTAGCTGGACTCAGCGATGTAGGTCAGCCACCCCGTCGGACCGGACACCGTCAGGTCGAAGTCTTCACCTTGCTTCTTCCCGGTCCGAAAGGTGAACTCGACTTCGAATTTAAACGTGGAGTCCGCCGGTCCCGTCATGGACGGGAACTTGGCGTTGACCTGCAGTTCGTCGGGAATCACCACCGGCTCCTCGGTAGCCTCCTCATCCTGAGCCATGACAGCGGCAGGAGCAACGAAAGCCGCGCCCACGAACAGAACACACAGCACTACAGTGATTAGTCTGACAAACCTGGAGTTACGCATATGTTGTGACCTCCCGAACAATCAGCTTTACATCATAGCCTAATGACGTTTACCATAGCAACTCGGGCGAGGAACCAGATTACCAGACGAATGTCAATTTCCTGTGAAGGATCGCCCCGGTGAAGGACAAATGGCAAGAATCGATAATCGTGCAGACGACCAACTCCGCCCCGTGCGCATCACTCCCGGGTACCAGAGTTTCGCAGAGGGCTCCGTCCTGATTGAGCTGGGCAAGACAATGGTGCTCTGCGCTGTCACCGTGGAGGAGAGGGTGCCCCCTTTCCTCAAGGGGAGCGGTGAGGGCTGGGTGACAGCCGAGTACTCCATGCTGCCCCGTTCAACGCTCACACGAACGCCACGTGACAGGAGCGCTGGGCGCAGCTACGAGATCCAGCGCCTGATAGGCAGGAGTCTTCGGGCCGCGACCGACCTCACGACCTTTGGCGAGAGGACGCTGACTGTGGACTGCGATGTCCTCCAGGCGGACGGCGGCACACGCACCGCCGCCATTACCGGCGCCTACGTCGCGCTGTACCAGGCGTTTCACGCGCTCAAGAAGAAGGGAGTGCTCAGCGTCATGCCTCTCACCGGGATGATTGCCGCCACGAGTGTCGGCATCGTCAGAGGCACGCCTCTACTGGACCTCTGCTACGAGGAGGACTTCCGAGCGCAGGTCGATTTCAACGTCGTGATGACTGACCGCCAGGAGTTCGTGGAGATTCAGGGTACCGCTGAGCACAAGCCCTTCAGCAAGGAAGATGCGGATACCCTGCTGTCCCTCGCCCAGAAGGGCATAGGCGAGCTGTTCCAGCTTCAGCGCACCGCCCTGCAACACCTAACTTGAGCCATTTCCAGCCGGACTGCCCCACACCGGGTCCCGGCCCGCTAGCGAATCTGGCCGCTGCCGAGAGCGACCCACTTGTAGCTGGTGATTTCCTCAAGGGCCATGGGGCCCCTGGCATGGAACTTCTGTGTGCTGATGCCGATTTCGGCGCCGAGGCCAAACTGGGACCCGTCGGTGAACCTGGTGCTCGCATTCACATAAACACACGCGGCATCCACTTCGGCCGCGAACCGGTTCGCGGATGAGTAGTTCTCGGTCACAATCGCCTCCGAGTGTCCTGACCCGTACCGCTCGATGTGCTCAAGAGCCTCATCCAGGGACCCCACCACCTTCACGGCAGCCACAAGCGCCAGGAACTCCCGCCCCCAATCATCCTCCGTTGCCGCTACAACGCCGCGCCCCACAGAGTCACCGAGCAGAGCGAGGGCCTCCGGGTCGCAGCGCATCTCCACACCCCCCGACTGCCACAAGCCAGCCAGACGGGGGAGGAACGCGGCGGCAACATCCCTGTGGACGAGCACGCAGTCGAGCGCATTGCATACCGTCGGACGCTGGACCTTGGCATTGTCGACAATTCGCAGCGCCATATCCAGGTCGGCGCTCTTGTCCACGTAGGCATGGCACACACCGATACCTCCCGTAACTACCGCCATCGTCGCGTTGTCTGCAACCAGCCGGATGAGCTCCGCACGCCCCCTGGGAATGACAAGGTCTACGTACTGTCGCATTCGAAGCAGGTGACCCACAAGAGAGCGGTCCGTCGACTCAATGAACTCTACCGCTCCATCCGGGACACCCTGCGTCCGACAGGCATCCTGGACGAGTGTTGCCAGAGCTTTGTTTGAGCGTCGTGCCTCCTTCCCTCCCCGAAGGATGGTGGCGTTGCCGGCCTTGAGACAGAGCGAAGAGATGTCAACCGTCACGTTGGGACGGCTCTCGTAGATGGCCGCAATCACGCCGAGCGGGACGCGGCGCTTCGCCAGTTGCAGACCGTTTGGAAGAGTCCGCGACCCGAATGTCTGTCCGATGGGGTCCGGCAGTGCCGCCACAGTCAACACGTCATCGGCAATTGACTCGATGCGTGACGCGGTCAGCAGGAGCCGGTCCAGCATGGACTCGCTCATCCCTGAAGCCCTGGCCTCTTCGTAGTCCTGCCTGTTGGCCTCAAGCACAGGCTCCATGTTGTCCCGGAGAGCCGTCGCTATTGCTCGAAGCGCTCCGTTCTTGCTCGCAGTCGACAAAGAAGCCAGCTTCCGCGTCGCCTCTTTCGCACGCCGTGCCTTGCGTTCCAGTTCCTGCAGCTGTTCGTTCAAGCGCCCTCCCTTCAAAGGACTACCATGTTGCTGCGGTGAACGACCTCGTCACCGTATGAATGCTCCAGCACGTCGGCAATCCTCTCAGAGTGCTGTCCCATGATACGTTCAAGGTCCTCGGAGCTGTAGTTCACTATCCCCGAGGCCACCCGGGCACCGTCCTCAGCGCCGATGTCGACTATGTCACCGCGCGCGAACCGTCCAAGCACGGACGTCACGCCTGCAGGGAGAAGACTGCCGGTTCCTTTTCTCAGCGCACGCACGGCGCCCCCGTCCACAATGACTCGACCGTGAGACGCGAGGCCGCTGAGCAGCCAACGCTTGCGGCTCTCCAGTTTGCTGACGGACGCCGCGAACAGGGTTCCGATGCTCTCGCCGGCATCGAGGCGCCGCAACACATCTGGCTCGTGTCCATTGGCCACAATCACATCCACTCCCGACGACGTCGCGAGCCTCGCCGCCTCCACCTTCGTGACCATCCCTCCGATGCCCTGGCCGCTCAACGTTCCACCCGCGAGCGCCACAATCCCCTCATCGATATGGTCAACTCGCGGGACTAGCGTCGCATCAGGATGCACCCTCGGGTCGGCCGTATACAGCCCATCGATATCGGTCAGCATCACCAGCAGGTCGGCGTCAACGAGATTCGCCACCATGGCAGAGAGGCTGTCGTTGTCACCAAACTGCCGCTCCTCCAGTTCCTCAACAGCAACGACATCGTTCTCGTTCACGATACACACAACACCCATGTCACAAAGGGCCAGCAGCGTATTCCTGGCATTGAGGTATCCCGCGCGGCCGACGAGGCAGTCACGCGTAAGCAGGGCCTGAGCAATCGTTATGTCGTGTTGCGCAAACAGCCGCTCGTACGTGTTCATCAGATGGCTCTGGCCAATAGACGCCAGGACTTGCTTGAACGCAGTGTTCCTGCTGTCCACCACCCCTCTTCTGAGCAGCCTCTCGCGACCGGCAGCCACTGCCCCCGAGGACACCACAATCACCTGCCTGCCGAGCGAGTGCAGCTCAACAATCTGGTCGACCAACCCAGCCATAATAGGGAGGTCCAGGTGGTCCCCACCCAAAGTAAGGAGGCTCGTGCCCAACTTCACGACAACACGATGACGCGACACGACGCGCATTATAGCAGCGCACGAATACGGGAACCAGGCTGTGGAATCTTGCTATACTCCACTCCGTCTATGCGTCTTCACGGGCTCCTCCCGCTGATACGGGAGACGGATGACTACCAGCTACTCCGCTCACAGATTGCCGAAACAGGTGCTCGCTGTCGCCTCGGACTCCTCGAGGCAGCAACACCCTACTTCCTTGCATCGCTTCAGGACGACCTGAGTCGCCCCCTTTGCGTCATCGTCGCAGACCCCGAGCGCGCCGCAAGCCTTCACGAAGAGCTGCAGACCTGGACGACATCCGGCACGACCGTCAGGCGACTCATTGAGCCTGATTTTCCATACGCCGACACAGAGGCAGGTCCAAGTGAATCGTCTCTGGCACGGGCCGAGCTTGCCGGTCTTCTTGCCCTCCAACGTTCGTCCCATCCTGACCTCATCGTCGTGAGTTCGGTCCTCGGCACGATGGGGTCGATGCCGGCTGTCGCCGACTTCGCTTCGGCTGCCATACATCTCCGGCGCGGAATGGCCCTCTCGCCGATGCGTCTCCTCGAGCAGCTTCAGCAGATGGGCTACGAACACGTGGAGCAGGTCTCAAGCGGGGGCGAAATGAGCAGGCGCGGGGGCATTGTTGACGTCTTCTCACCCGCACAGGCGGAACCTGTACGCATCGAATTCCTGGGAGACGAGGTCGACACCCTCCGCTTCTTCGACCCCTTGACCCAACGCACACGCACGCTTGTCGACGAAGCCCTCGCGACTCCCACGAACGGAATCGGCGGACCCTCGTGCGTGCTCGACTACCTGGCTCCCAACACAATCGTCGTCCTTGAAGACCCTCCCACACTCCGGCTGAGAGCCCTGCGCCTTCAGACCGAGATGACCGAGTATCTCTCGGGAGCCGACAGGTCCGATGGCCGCATCGACCATCTACAGACCGAATACATGGAATGGAGCGACATCGAACGACGCCTCTCCTCAATCACACAACTCGCGGTCTCCCCCTGGCTTGACTCGACACTCGACGGCCGACTTTCCCTCTTCTCACCGTCCGCCTCATACGCGCAGCATATCGCTGACCTGATGGGCGAGATGCCCGGAATGCTGAGCAAGGGGCAGCGAGTCGTGCTCGTCACGCAACAAGCGGGACGACTGAGCGAGCTGTTTGAAGAATCGGGGCTGCCCGTACCTACAAGCGAAGACATCGAGACGGCCCCACACGGAGGCTCTCTATCCCTGCTCCAGGGCTCTCTCCCCCGGGGATGGACTCTCCCCGGACGAATCCAACTACTCACAGACACGGAGCTTTTCGGCTTCGTCAAACACGCAAGGCGGCCATCAAGGGCACGCCCCCGCTCCAAGTCGCCTGCGCTCTCGTTTCGCCCGGGCGACCTCGTTGTTCATGTGGATCATGGAATCGGTCGCTTCGTCGGCCTCACCAGCCTCAGCACAGGCGGGATGGAGCGCGAGTATCTTGAAGTCACCTATATCCATGACGACACGCTCTACGTGCCGACCGACCAGATACATCGCGTCACCCGCTACGTGGGTGGCGGCGAGCATGCACCACGGCTCAGCCGGCTTGGCTCGACGGAATGGGAGACAACAAAGCAGCGTGTCCGCCAGTCAACGAAAGCACTCGCGCAGGAGCTCATCAAGCTGTACGCGCAGAGGCAGCTTGCCCTCGGCCACGCGTACTCCCCCGACACGCTCTGGCAACAGGAACTCGAGGCCTCGTTCCCCTACGTCGAGACCCCGGACCAGCTCGACGCCATATCGGCTGTGAAAGAAGACCTGGAGAGCAGCCGCCCGATGGACCGCATCATTTGCGGGGATGTCGGCTACGGCAAGACCGAGATAGCGCTGCGCGCGACCTTCAAGGCGGTGATGGACGGCAGACAGGTGGCCGTGCTTACCCCAACGACCGTTCTGGCACAACAGCACTTCGCCACATTCTCGGAGAGGTTGGGAGCATTCCCTATTCGCGCTGAAGTCCTGAGTCGATTCACCCCTCGCGACCGTGAGGTAGAGATCATCGACGGCCTTGCCAGGGGCAGCGTCGACATCTGCATCGGCACCCACAGGCTTCTGCAGAAGGACATCGGGTTCAAGGACCTCGGACTCCTGATTATCGATGAGGAGCAGAGGTTCGGCGTGATGCAGAAGGAATCGCTCAGAGCACTCCGCTCAGGCCTTGACACTCTCACGCTCAGTGCCACTCCTATCCCCAGGACGCTTCACATGGCTCTTGCGGGCATACGCGACTTGAGCACGATGGAGACACCGCCGGAAGACAGACTCGCCGTCCGCACGCATGTTGGCCCATACGACCCTGCTCTCGTGCGGCAGGCAATACTCAGAGAACTCGAGCGGAACGGCCAGACGTTCTTCGTGCACAACCGGATCGACAGCATCCTTGCAGTCGTTCAGGTTCTTGAGGAACTCGTGCCGGAGGCACGGTTCGCTGTGGCGCACGGCCGGATGTCCGAAGACCACCTCGAGAGCACGATGGCCGCGTTCACAGCAGGCGAGATAGACGTTCTCGTTGCAACCACTATCGTCCAGCTCGGCCTCGACATGCCCAACGTAAACACTCTGCTCGTGAATCAGGCAGATCGGCTCGGGCTCACACAGCTCTATCAGCTCAGGGGACGCGTGGGAAGGGGCCGCAACCAGGCATATGCGAGTTTCTTCCACGGCCGCCACAGGGAGCTTACTCCTCAGGCGAGGAGACGCCTTCGAACCATATTCGAAGCCAACGAGCTGGGCGCAGGACTCGAAATCGCCATGAGGGACCTCGAGATTCGTGGGGCAGGGAGTCTGCTGGGCACAAGCCAGAGCGGGCACATGGCAGCCGTCGGCTTCGAACTCTACTGTCAGATTCTGGCAGAGGAAGTCGAACGTCTCCAACCAGGCGGGTTCACTGCGCCGGAACAGACTCCGAAACAGGCCTCCCCCTCGCTCGAACTGCCCGTATCAGCCTACATACCGGACAAGTACATCGCGAGTCCGGCCACACGCATCGCGTTCTACAGGAAGCTCGCAGACGTGGCCGCACTGCAGGACCTGGACGGCATCGCCGCCGAATTGAAGGACAGGTTTGGCCCACTCCCGACTCCACTGAAAGAGCTGCTCTACGTTGCCAGGATACGACTTCTCGCAACAGCAACCGGTGTGACCTCCATCACGCTCCAGGGCAGCGATATCGTGCTCGTCCCCCGCCGAATGGAAAACCTCGCCGTCGATCTGGACCTGGGGCCGGCGGTACGAGTCGGCAACACACAGGTGCGTATCAACACACGCCGCGCGGGCGGCAAGTGGCGCACCCTTCTTGACCTCCTCCTTCAGAAAAGGGAGGGGGGCGCTTCCGCGCCCCCCTAGAACCAGCAGACTACTGTCGGCTGAGAATGTCCTGCTTCCTGCTACTTCGCCAGCCAGCCCTTCCCGAGCGGCAGCTTCCAGCCGAACTCGACGAACACGATGGCCGCCATGATGTACAGAGCTGTCAGCCCGCACACAATAAGGTCGACAGCAGCCACGATATTCCACATGCTGCCGCCACCGAGGTGGCCGAAGTCCAGGAAGATGAACCCAAGAAACAGTGTGACGAATAGAAGTGAGTGGGCCCCGCTGGCCCTGCACGCCGCCAGAGTGTATATGAACGTGGGAACCGTGAATGCCACCAGGAACCAGCCCACATCGGTCGTGGTCGGGGTCAGAATTCCGAAATGACCGCCAAGCCAGATGCCGGCCAGCGACATCCAGAACGCGCCGTAGGTGGTAAAGGCCGCGAATCCGAAGTTATTCCCGGTCCCAAATTCCTTCAGGCCCGCAATCAGCTGAGCCAATCCTCCGAAGAACAGGGCCGTCCACAGGACTACCCCCGCGCCGGCCAGTCCCAGGTTGTGGAACTGCAGGAGCAGAGTTGTGACACCGAAGCCTCCCAACCCTACCACAGCAGGATTGCCTAGTTTTGTCTCCGCCATCTACATTTCTCCTTATCTCGTTCTCATCTATCACTGGGGCGCCGGGTCACCGAGTGCCCGACGCCCCGTGAATGAAGAATCAGGAAAGCGCTCGCTATATCCTGCCACTAACCAGATCATCGACAACAGTAGGATCGGCGAGGGTGCTGGTGTCGCCCAGTTCATCCGTCTTGCCGCTTGCGATCTTGACAAGCACGCGCCGCATTATCTTGCCGCTTCGCGTCTTGGGAAGGCCGTCCGCGAACTGAATCTTGTCCGGCGTTGCGATTGGCCCGATCTCCTTGCGTACGTGAGCTACCAGCTCCTTCTTCAGCTCATCGGACTTCGCCTCGCCCGCTTTCAACGTCACGTATGCGTAGATGCCCTGACCTTTGATCTCATGTGGCATTCCAACCACCGCCGCCTCGGCAACCTTGGCGTGCGACACAAGGGCGCTCTCAACCTCCGCCGTCCCGATGCGGTGTCCCGACACATTGATGACATCGTCGATACGGCCCATTAGCCAGTAGAATCCATCTTCATCCTGACGCGCACCGTCACCGGTCGTATACACACCCGGGAACCTGACGAAGTACGTCTCCTTGAATCTGCCGGGATCGCCATAGACACCGCGCATCAGTCCGGGCCACGGCTGTTTGATAACGAGGTATCCTCCCTCATTCACCTCAACAGGCGTGCCGTCCTCGCGCAGTATCGCCAGCTCAACGCCCGGGAATGGCAGCGAAGCGGAGCCGGGCTTGATTGCCATCGCGCCCGGAAGCGGGGTGATTAGTATGCCACCGGTCTCCGTCTGCCACCAGGTATCAACAATCGGGCATCGGCCCTTCCCGATGACGTTGTAGTACCACATCCACGCCTCGGGGTTGATGGGTTCGCCGACGGTGCCAAGAAGCCTCAGCGATGACATGTCGCGCTTGTTCGGCCAGTCATCCCCGTCCCGCATCAGCGCACGCAGCGCCGTGGGCGCGGTGTAGAAGATGTTGACCCTGTACTTCTCCACGATCTCCCAGAACCGGTCGGGCTTCGGGAACGTGGGCACGCCCTCGTACATCAGGCTCGTTGCGCCGGAAGCAAGAGGTCCGTACACGATGTAGCTGTGACCGGTTACCCAGCCGATGTCCGCCGTGCACCAGAACGTGTCTTCATCTTTGTAGTCGAATATCCACTTGAACGTCTGAGTCACAAAGAGAAGGTAGCCCGCGGTGGTGTGCAGGACACCCTTGGGTTTGCCGGTGCTACCGCTGGTGTAGAGGATGAAGAGCGGGTCCTCAGCATCCATGACTTCGGGCTCGCAGACGGCACTGATATCCGGTGCCTTCACCTCGTCATGCCACCAATAGTCACGCCCCTCGACCATCTTCACGTCGGCATTGACGCGCTTCACAACAAAGGCCCGCTTCACATCGGGGCAGTCAGCAAGGGCGGTATCCGCATTCACCTTGGCATTCACGACCTTCCCGCTGCGGTAATAGCCGTCGCAGCAGATGAGAGTGTCGGAGCCACAGTCTTGAATTCGGTCACGCAGCGCTTCCGCGCTGAACCCTCCAAACACCACGTTATGGATGGCTCCTATCCGTGCGCACGCCAGCAAAGATATGGGCAATTGTGGAATCATCGGAAGGTAGATGGATACACGGTCGCCTTTTTTCACCCCGTGTTTCTTCAGCACGTTCGCGAAACGGCAGACCTCATAGTACAAATCCTGATAGGTGTACGTTATCCGCTCGCCCTCAGGCTCGCCTTCCCAGATGAGCGCTGCCTTGTTCTTGCGCCAGGTCTTCAGGTGCCGGTCGATACAGTTGTAGCTGACATTCAGCTTGCCACCCACGAACCACTCGTGCTTCCCGTTCGCGAAGTCGGAAACACGGACCTTGTCCCACTTCTTGAACCAGTCAAGCTGCTCAGCTCGTTCACCCCAGAACTTGTCGGGGTCAGCTACGGAGCTGTCATACAGCTTCTGGTACTCCTCCATACTCTTGATATGAGCTGCTGCGCTGAACTCCTTAGGGGGTGGGAACACCCTCTTTTCGTCCATCATGGACAGCATTCCCTTGTCCACTGCCATAAGTAAGCCCTCCGTTATGATGTATTTGAACTCGGATTCAGAAAACGGGGTCGGTTGACCCCTGACATTTCGACCAGTCCACCAGCCAATTTAGCATGCGCTTCTTGATTATGCAATCCCACATTCAGAACCACTCCCATGGCCCCGAAATCCACAACAGCCCTGTGCTAGAATGCTCACGCTTACGCCTTGAAACAGGAGGTCAGATGCCGGCGGAACTCATAGATGGACGCTCTATCGCGGCCGCAATCCGGGAGGAATTGAAGGACAGAATCGCCGCGTTGAACGGCGCAGTGCCAGGCCTTGCCGTTGTCGTAATTGGAGATGACCCGTCTGCCCAATCATACCTTCGCGGCATAGCGAGGGGGTGCGAGGCTGTCGGCATCTACACCGAGACCGTGCGGCTGCCTCAGGACGCCACGCAGGAGTCGCTCGAAGGCGCCATCTCCAGGCTCAATTCCGACACACGGTTCCACGGCATCATCCTGCAACTGCCACTTCCGAAGCACCTCAACTCTCTTCGGGCAGAGAGCGCCGTCTCTCCGGACAAAGACGTGGACGGGACAAATCCTGTCAGCGCCGGCAAGCTCCTGCTGGGAGAGGAAACCTTCTTCCCATCGACTGCCTACGGGGTCAAGGAACTCCTTGTTCGAAGCGGGCACAGTCCCGAAGGCCGTCATGTCGTCATCTGTGGCCGAAGCAACATCGTAGGCAAACCGCTGGCAGGCATCCTTGTTCAGAAACAGCCCGGGGCAAACGCGACAGTCACAGTCTGCCACACCGGCACGCGCAACCTGCCCGAGATAACCCGTAGCGCCGACATTCTCGTGGCTGCGATTGGCCGTCCACTCGCCATCACTGCGGACATGGTCCGCGAAGGTGCAGTCGTTGTAGATGTCGGGGTCAACCAGGTGGAAGACCCCACAAGCGGCAAAGCACGCCTCGTGGGAGATGTGGATTTCGACGCCGTCGCCGAGAAGGCAGGCGCTATTACCCCGGTGCCGGGAGGCACGGGACCCGTCACCACGGCCATGCTGCTGACAAATACCGTTGCCGCAGCGGAGAGCCTGCTCTCCAGGTAGCACTCCAATCCCGCCTCACAAGAAGGAGAAGGAATATGCCGGGAGTCATACTCGACGGACGCCAGATCTCTAGAGAGATCCGACAAGAACTCAGCGCGCGCATCGAAGTACTGTCAAAGAACGCCGTTGTCCCGATGCTCGCGGGTATCATTGTTGGCGATGACGCCGGCTCTGCCAGCTACGTGCGTCTGAAGGAGAAGGCGGCGGCCGAGGCCGGCATCCTCTCCGAGATGCAGCACCTGCCTCAGGACTACACGCAGAAAGACCTCCTCGCGCGAATCGGGGAGTTGAACCGGCGACTCGATGTGCACGGCATCTTCGTGCAACTCCCGCTGTCACCTCAGTTCAACCAGGACGTCGTTCTGGCCACAGTCTCTCCTGCCAAAGACGTGGATGGTTTTCATCCCGAGAGCGTCGGCAGGTCCTGGCTCGGCCAGGAGGCATTCGTGCCAGCAACACCTGCAGGCATCATGGAGATGCTGCGCCGGAGCGGCTACGGTGACCTCAGGCATCGCCATGCTGTCATCGTCAACGTGGACAATCTGGTCGGCAAACCGCTCGCAGCCTTGCTTTGTCAGGAAGACGTGGGCGCCAACGTCACGCTGTGTCATCCGGACACGCCCGGACTCGCGGACTGGACCAGGCAAGCGGATATCCTTGTCGTGGCAGCGAACCGGCCCCGGTTCATCACCGCCGACATGGTCAAGGACGGCATCATAGCAGTGGACTTCGGCGCGAACTACATAGAAGACACGAGCGCCCAGAAGGGCTATCGTCTCGTAGGGGATATCGACTTCGAGCCCGTCAAGGAGAAGGCAGAGGCAATTACACCCGTGCCCGGCGGCGTGGGCCCGATGACCGTCACGATGCTCCTTGCGCATACTGTCGGAGCAGCGGAGCGTCTTGCCACCGTCGCGTGACGCGCCTGCCAATCCGTGCCGGGTGGCTACCTCTTCGTTGACTGGCAGCTTCCGCCACTATAAAATCGCCGCATCCGGGTGGCGAACAGCCATCCGCGGTCAGCCCTCGCTCCCCGTCGCGAGCGATGGGATTCACACGTTTCTTGACCCAGTGTAATAGAGACTACTAGACAGGGAGGACATCCGGGATGCCATACGACCCTACCGTCATGAAGGACTGGGAGATTGCCGAGGCCGCAGAGGCCAACCTGCCCTCTTCCGACCAATGGAGAGAACGACTGGGCCTCGAGAAGGACGAGGTGATTCCCTACGGGCGCCTGTGCAAGCTCGACTTCATGAAGATTATCGAGCGCCTCAAGGCAAGACCGGACGGCAAGTACATAGAGATTACCGCCATCACACCAACTCCTCTCGGCGAAGGCAAGAGCACCACTTCTCTGGGCCTTATGGAGGGCCTCGGCAAGAGAGGCAAGAACGTCGGCGGCTGCCTGAGGCAGCCATCCGGCGGGCCCACCATGAACATCAAGGGCACTGCCGCCGGAGGTGGCAACGCACTGTTGATTCCTATGACAGAGTTCTCGATGGGGCTCACGGGCGACATCAACGACATCATGAATGCCCATAACCTCGCGATGGTCGCACTGACAGCCCGAATGCAGCACGAGCGCAACTACGATGACGAGCAACTGCTCGCGAGAACGGGCATGCGCA